>DATEEV010000058.1:0-8806 GCA_035281005.1 Microthrixaceae bacterium
CGGCGCGAGAGCGACGAGCAGCTGCGCAACGCCGAGGAATGGCTCGACTCGCTGCGTTCCCAGATCGAAGGCTGAGTCCCTCCACACGAAGGTACAGCTCGACAAGAATGCATCCTGGAGGGATGGCAGAGCGGACGATTGCGACGGTCTTGAAAACCGTTGAGGTGCAAGCCTCCGGGGGTTCGAATCCCCCTCCCTCCGCTCACCGACCAGCACGAACCCGTTTCGAACGCCACCGACCGGCTGATCGCGGCCGACGATTATGCTGCCGACCGCAAGACGGAGAGGTGCCGGAGTCTGGTCGATCGGGCCTCCCTGCTAAGGAGGTGACGGGGTAACTCGTCCGTGGGTTCGAATCCCACCCTCTCCGCTCGAGGCGCGCGGGGTTCGAACCAGCGGTTCGAATCCCGCAGCGGCCTCGTCGCGTTTCGATCGGTCCCGGGGCCTGGATGCCCCATTCCCCACACCATCTCCTCAGGCTCGCGCAGGCGGCCCTCCGATCCGGCCCCGCCGGGCGAACCAGATCACGGCTCCGAGCGCGAGCACCCCGATGCCGAGGAGCAGGCTTGCGGGGGGCAACGAGAACGCCAGCACGATGCAGCTGACGAGTCCGACCGCCGACAGAACTCTCGGCCAACGGCGCTCGGCAGGCGACAAGGTCCAGCTCGCGGCGTTGGCGATCGCGTAATAGGTCAGCACCGTGAACGAGCTGAACCCGATCGCGTCGCGGACGTCGGCCACCAGCACGACCACGACCACGACGAGGGCGACGGCGAGCTCGGCACGGTGAGGCACCCTGCGTCGCGGGTGAACCGCTGCCAGCCACCGCGGCAGATCCCCGCCCGATGCCATCGCGAAGCCCGTGCGACTCACGCCGAGCAGCAGCGACATCAGCACCCCCAGCGATCCGACCGCCGCCCCGACCCGCACGATCGCCACGGCGCCGTCGGGCCCCAGCTCCGCGACCTCCAGCAGCGGCGTGGCACTCGCCGCCAGGCCGGTCGGGCCCACCGACACCAGTGCGGTGACGGAGACCACGAGGTACACCGCGAGCGTGATCCCCAGCGCGATCGGGATCGCCCGCGGGATCGTGCGGCGCGGGTCGCGCACCTCCTCGCCGAGGGTCGCGATCCGCGCATACCCGGCGAATGCGAAGAACAGGAGCGCGGCGGCTTCGAGCACGCCGCCGACGCCGCCCCGCACCGAGGTGTCGCGATCGGCGACCGGTGAGATCGACATCAGACCGACGACCACGACGACGACCAGGACGACCAGGACGACCGCGACCAGGACTCGCGTGAGCCAGGCGGACTTCTGCACCCCGAGGAGGTTCACCGATGTCAACGCGATCACCGCTCCCGCGGCGAGGAGTCGAGTGGATCCGGTGCCGATGTAGCTCCCGAACGTGAGCGCCATCGCGGCACAGCTCGCCGTCTTGCCGACGACGAAGCTCCAGCCGGCGAGATAGCCCCAACCGGCGCCCAGTCGTTCGCGTCCGTAGACATAGGACCCGCCCGACTCGGGGTAGCGCGCCGCCAGCTGGGCCGAGGACGTCGCGTTACAGAACGCAACCGCCGCGGCGATGGCCAGACCGATCAACAGCCCGAACCCGGCCACGGCCGCGGCCGGGGACAGCACGGTGAAGATTCCGGCACCGATCATCGAGCCGAGGCCGATCACGACCGCGTCGACAGTGCCCAGGCGACGATCCAGCCTCGACGGGACCAACGGATCGGGCTGCGGAACGCTCACTCGCGAGCACCGTACGGGGCCGAGATGGCGGTTGGGTGAACGTACCCGGAGTGACGCAGGTCACTGCGATCAGGTTGCGATCTCATGACGAACCCCGTCACACTGGTTCCACGTTGTGACATACGAGGCGGTCTGAAGCGGCACCGGCGCTCCTTGGGAGATGAGCCACCGGCGCCCTCGACCCACTTCCTCTTCCCTTTTGCTGCCCGAGATCCGGGTAGCGCTCCACACAGGAGGACCGTCCAGTGAAAATCCGAAGCATCTCGACGCGCGCATGTGCCGCAGTCGCCGTGGGCCTCGGCATCCTGCTCCTCGGTGCGTGCTCGCCCGAACAGCAAGCCATCGTCGGCGCTGCAATCGATTCGCAGCGGAGCGAAGCCAACCACATCGCCGCCCGGACCGCTGGCGGCCCCAGCGATGCCGTGCTCGCCCGCATCCGCCGGTGCGAGTCGGGCGGCAACTACCGATCGGTGTCGCGCAGCGGCTCCTACCGCGGTGCGTACCAGTTCTCGCAGTCGACCTGGAACGGCGTCGCGAAGAACTTCCTCCCCGCCTTCGTGAGCGTGGACCCCGCAAAGGCCCCGCCACACATCCAGGACGCGATGGCCCGCCTGCTCTACAAGCGGTCTGGCCGCAGCCCCTGGCCCCACTGCGGCCGCTGACCTCGCTTCCGTAGCTTCCGCAAGGGCGACGCGCCCCCACGGATCCGACCATCCCGCCGGTCGTCGATCCGAGGGGGCGTCGTCGCGTCCGGGGACCGTTTGAAAGATGAACAGGTGGTTGTAACTTCACTCTCCGTGATAGCGTGTTGTCGCGGGCTGAACCTCGGACCGGTCCTCTTCCCTTGACGTGCCGGGCGGAGGAGAGTGCGGATGGCACGTTGACGGGGCTGGGAAGGAAAGGCATGCGCGAGACGGCACCATTGCCGCCATCGACCCTTGGAGCCGCTCAGGACGCGGTGCCTACACTCCCACCGGGAGGTCGCGGCGTCTCCACAGGCGGTTCACGTCGCGTTCGGGAAGGCGGGGAATCGACATTGAAGTTGCGTCGGGAGGCAATCGGATCGGGCGTCGTCCAGGAGTTCGACCTCGATCGCCTCGACCCGACCGGTGAGCCGAGGGTCCTCATCCTCGACGGGGCGGCCGGCGGACCTGACGAGCTCGACCAGCTGCTGGCGTCCGACGTCGATCTGGTGCACTGTTCCGCCGACGAGGCCGCGATCTGTTTCCGGCCCGGCGTCGATGTGCTGATCGTCCGCGATGGCGGAGATCCGATCGAGCAGGCGCTCGTGATCCAGCAGCTCCTGGCCCTGGCCAAAGCACCCCCGGCCAACGGTCAGGCGGCCAGGGCCGACGATTCGCCCGCGCCGACGATCGAGGCACCTGCTGCCGCAACTGTCCCTGACGATGAGCCCGGGACGGTGCGCCTCGGCCCCCTCGTGCTGATGCCTGGTCGTCAGATGGTCGAGTCCTTCGACAAGGCGGCACGGCTCAGGCCGCGCGAGGTCGAGCTGCTCGCCCACTTCATGGCTCACCCCGGTGAGACCTTCAGCCGCCAGGACCTCATGGAGGCGGTGTGGGGGTACACGATCGGTGACCCGTCCACGGTGACGGTCCACATCCGCCGCCTGCGCGAGAAGATCGAACCCGATCCGACCAAGCCGATCCTGCTCGTCACCATGTGGGGGGCGGGCTACAGCCTCGACATCGCCGGTGCGACGGCAGTGATGCCCGCCATCGAGTCATCGTCGAGCTCAGCCCAGCCGTTCGCGCGCCCGCCGGAACCGCTGGCCTCCCCGGCTCCCGCGGCTCCGACTGCCAGTCCGAGCTCGGGCGCGATTCGCCAGCCGGTCGTCGACGAGTCGGCCCTGGCGGTGACCGAGGAGGTGGCCACCTTCGACCTTGCCGCACTCGACGACCCTCGAGGGGGCGACTGGCTCGACGCCGCGGAGGAGTTCGGCGACGACGTCCGCATCGACGTGCCACCCCTGCCACCCGACCGAGGAGGTCCCGACACTCACCCGGTCCGCCCCGGGTCTCCACCGCCGGCCGGCAGCTCTCGCAGCGCGCACAGCGCACCGCCGGTGCGGCCATCATCGCGTCGCCATCGGACCGCACGGCAGGTCGCGAGCCAGCATGAACGCGACGACAATGGATGGGGAGCCGCGACCGAGCTCGCCGTGACCCGCGTCCTCGACGATCTGGCCGCGCTGTCTCGCGATCGGTCACAGGGTGGGGTTTCGCCTCGACTGTGGATGCTGTTCGAAGCCGTGGCGAGCCTCCGCCTCGAGGGCGAGGTCATCGAGTTCGAGGACGCGGTGATGGCCCTCGTCGGCGGGACGAGCAACGGCGACGACCGCGTGACCCGCTACATCGACGGGCTCGAGGCGGCGACCGAGCCCTTCGCCGACCGCGAGCGGGCCGTCGCGAGCGTCGGCGCCGACCCCGTCGAGCCGTTGCTCGACCTGGGCGTGTTGATCGCGCGTGACCCGACGCTGTTCAGCCACCGAGCCCCGCTGAGCGGGTTCGCGCTCGCGCTGGCCCGGTTCGACGTCGACCCCGGTCGGGTCGGTCCGGCACCGCGCACCCTTCGAGGGGCGCTGTCGACGTGGCCGGCGCGCACCGGTCGCAGCGACGTCTCCGTCGCCCTGAGCTATGTCGTCGGGTCGAAGCCGCTGTGGGTGCCCGGAACCTCGCTCGCCGAGGAGCGTGTGCCATCGCTGTTGCTCGCGATGAGCGACGCCACGCGAAGGATGCGCGCGGCGGAGCGACGAGTTCGCCAGCTGCGCCGCTCGTACCTCGACGAGGTCGCGGACAATTCGTCGCTGCATCTCGTGCAGATGATCGAGATGTTCACCCGCGACCCGGTCGTCACGGTCGAGCGGATCACCGAGCAGCTCGGTGTGTCACACCAGACCATTCGCAACAACCTCCGACGGCTCGAGTCGGCGGAGTGGCTGGTTGAGATCGGGAGCTACGGCCGCGGCGGCCGCAAGCACTGGTACGCGCCGGCGGTGTTCGACGCGATGACGTACGGGCTCACCCAGGACCTCTGAGCGCGGCGCCGCGTGGGCGGCCCGGTCGTGTCAGGCGGAGTGAGCGCGAAGGTCGTCGAGGTCGATCCAGTCGAGGACGCGGGCGTGGGTCGCGGCGAGCACCACGAGCGGCGCGGCGCCCGCGTCGAGGGCCTCGGCCCAGCGCGCTGCGCACAGGCACCACTGGTCCCCGGGCTTCAGCCCGGGGAACCCGAACTCGGGATGCGCGGTGATGAGGTCGTTGCCCTGGCTGAGCGAGAAGTCGAGGAACTCCTCGGTCATCCGCGCGCAGACGACGTGCACGCCCACGTCCTCGGCTCCGGTGTTGCAACAGCCGTCGCGGTAGAAGCCGGTCAGGGGATCGGTGCTGCACGGTTCGAGTTCGGTGCCGAGAACGTTGGTCGCCATCAGCACATGCCATCACACCGGGACCTCACAACTGTCCACGCGTCGTCAGTCGACCCTGAAGGGCACCGACGTCACGACGGTGTTGGGCCGGAACAGCAGGCGAGCCTTGAGCGCGAGCGCGCTCTGGTTGTGAAGGAGCTGCTCCCACCATCGTCCCACCACGAACTCGGGGATGATCACCGTGATCGTGTCGTCGGCCCACCGCGCGTCGGCCTGATTCAGGAAGGCGGTGACCGTGTTCGAGAGGTCTCGGTAGGGATCGACGATCACCTCGAGGGGCAGCCCGAGATCGAGCGCGTTCCACTCGGCGATCGCCACCTCACGCTCGTCCGGATCGCCGACGACGGTGAGAGCGAAGACGTGATCCGGATGCATCGCCTGTGCGTAACGGACCGCGTGAACGGCGGGCCGAGTCGGTCGCGCGACGAGGACGATGATCGTGTGCCGGACGATCTCGTCGACATCCGAGGGCTGCAGGCGGAGTGAATCGGCGACCAGGACGTAGTGGCGGTGGATCACCACGAACACGGCCACGATCGAGGGGATGACGAGGGTCGGGATCCAGGCGCCCTCCCCGAACTTCGAGAACAGCACCACGCAGAGGACGACGAAGGTTGCCGCTGCGCCGAGCGCGTTGAGCGCGAGGCCGAACTGCCACCGCGGTTCGCGGAGCCGGAGGTGGTGACGGACCATGCCGGCTTGACTGAGGGTGAAGCTCGCGAAGAGCCCAACGGCGAAGAGGGGCACCAGCGCCGAGACATCGGCCCGGAAGGCGACCAGCAAGCCCATCGAGACCAGGGCCAGGGCGATGATCCCGTTGGAGAAGGCCAAACGGTCGCCGCGGTTCGCGAGCTGTCGGGGCAGGTATCCGTCGGCGGCGATGACCGCGGAGAGTCGGGGGAAGTCGGCGAAGGAGGTGTTGGCCGAGAGCACGAGGATCGCCGCGGTGAAGATCTGCAACAGGTAGTAGAGGACGCTCGAGCCGCCGAACACGGCTCGGCCCATCGTCGACAGGATGGTCTGGTCCTCGCTGAGCGTCGGCTGCAATTGGAGCGCGAGAGCGGCGACACCGACGAAGAGCGCGGCGAGGATCGCTCCGGTCCACGAGAGCGTGGTGGCGGCGTTGCGCGCCTCGGGCGGCCGGAAGGCGGGGACGCCGTTGGAGATCGCCTCGACGCCCGACAGCGCGATCGCGCCCGACGAGAAGGCTCGCATGAGGAGGAACAGTGACGCGCCGGTCAACAACGTGCCGTTCTCGGTGAAGTGGTCGATCGAGTCCTGGTCGACCGGCAAGGGACCGAGGTCGCCGTAGGTCGTGCGGAACAGCCCGACGCCGATGAGCACGACCATGATCGCGATGTAGCCGTAGGTCGGCGGAGCGAAGATGCGGCCCGATTCGCGGATGCCGCGCAGGTTGGCGACGGTGAGCAGGACCAGCAGTGCGCACGCGGTGAGCACGGGTTCGTCGCGGAGCGGCTCGACGGCAGAGGTGAGCGCCGCCGTGCCCGCCGCGATGGAGACGGCAACCGTGAGCGTGTAGTCGACGAGGAGTGACGCGCCGGCGACGAGGCCCGGGGCGGTGCCCAGGTTGTCCTTGCTGACGATGTAGGAGCCTCCGCCGTTGGGATAGGCGGCGATCGTCTGGCGGTAGCTGAACACCACGAGGGCGAGGAGCACCACGACCAGGACCGAGATCGGTCCGAGGTAGCCGATGGCGGCCATGCCGACCGCGGGGACGAGGACGTGGAGGATCTCCTGGGTCGCGAACGCGCTCGACGCGACCGCGTCGGACGAGAAGATCGGAAGGCCCACGGTCTTCGAGACGCGTTCGCGGCTCGACGCGGTGGAGGCGAGCGGGTGCCCGACCAGCAGCCGCTTCGCGGTCGAGTACAGCCCGGGCATCGCCGCAACGCTACGGCGACGCCCGACTACAGCTTGGCGAGCGCGAGCCACTCCTCCCAGCTGAGGTCGTGGCCGATGTGACGGGGCCGCTGCAACGGCCAGGCCCCAGCGATCCAACGGGGCACGAACTCTCTCATCGCGGCTTCGACGTCGGTGCCGACGACGTCGTCGACGACCCACCACGAGATCTCCGCGTCGGCGCCGCCGTCGCGTTCGGGCGGGTCGATGTAGAGGCAGCCGAGGAGCTGGGTCTCGTCCTCGTCGAACACGCCGTACAGGAACGACTCGTGCGCGGCGATGTCGCGGGCGTGACGGTCGAGGTCCTCGCGGTCCTGTTCGAGGGTCATGCCGGCGGGCGGCCAGCCCCACGCCTCGCCGTAGATCGTCCAGAGCCGGTCCCGCGAGCTCATGACAGCGGGGTAGTCGAGGTCGACGTCCTCGCCGCTCATGGGTCGAAGGTGGTGGCCCGTCGCCAGCGTGGCCCGGGTGGGGTGTTCGAAGTCGTCGGGGAGCCAGGTCATGGTGTGGAGTCTTGCTTCACACAGGGGCGATCGTGAAGACCCAGATGAGCAGCGGGAGCTGGGTCTGATGTTCGATGCGGAAGCCGTGGTTGGCGAAGAGACGGTCCCACTCGGACTGGGTGCGCTCGCGGCCGCCTTCGGTCAGGGCGAGCATGAGGATGTCGACGGCCTTGCTCATGTCGTCGCGTTCGTCGGGGTCGAGGATGCTGTCGACGATCCACGCGCGGCTCGTGCGCGGCATGGCGGCGCGGAGGTTGTCGAGGATCTGGCCCGCGGCGTCGTCGCCCCAATCGTGCATGATCGCCTGGAGGAGGTACCGGTCGTGGTCGCCGGGGATGACGTCGGGCTGGAAGAAGTCACCGCCGACGGTCGACCAGCGACGGTGAGCGATGTCGCCGAGGACGTCGGGTGCGCCGACGACGACATCCGCGAGGTCGACGACGGTGCCGGTGAGGGCGGGCTGGGCCTCGAGGAAGGCGCGCAGCATGCGACCCGTGCCGCCGCCGACGTCGCACAGGGAGGTGACGCCATCGAGCTCTACGGCGCGGAGCACGAGTGGGCCGGCGACGCTGGAGAGGGAATGCATCGCCGCGTCGAAGGTGGCCCCAGCGTCGGGGCGTTCGGCGTGGACCCAGTCGAAGAAGGTTCGGTCGGTGGCGAGCCGCGCCGAGGAGGTGCCGGTGCGGACGCTGTCGGGCAGGTGGTTCAACAAGTCCCAGGTCCAGTCGGCGGACATGAACTGGAACCAGCCACGCAACGACTGCGGGTCGTCGGCGCGCAGGGCGCGGGATCGGGCGTTGAGCCGGTAGGTCCCGTTGCGACGGCGGACGAACCAGCCGCGGGACGCGAGGAAGCGCATCATGCGCTCGATGGAGTCGGGATCCGCTCCGGCGCGTCGGGCGATGGTGTTGGCGTCGTCCGCGCCGGCATCGATCGACTCGGCGACGGACAGCTCGCAGGCGACACCGAGCATCTTGATCTCGGCGATGAGGAAGGCTCGTTCCACGGCGATGCCCTGGGGCGGCAGCATCGAGTCGGCGAGACGGCGAAGCCGATTGCGGACCTGCACCGCCCGGCGCACCACCGGGGTCGGCGGGATCTTCGGCGGAGCGGGCTCGGACGTGGTGGGCATGGCACCTCCCGGATCGGCGTCAGCCTAGGAACGCGGATCGGTCGGCGCCGGATCGAC
>DATEEV010000059.1:0-4755 GCA_035281005.1 Microthrixaceae bacterium
TAGACGACACCGATCACATCGTCGACGCTCTCGTCGTAGACGGGGAACCGGGACAGGCCGTTGAGGATCGCCACCTCGACCATGTCGGTGACCTTGTAGTCCGCCTGCATCGCGACCATGTCGGTGCGGGGCACCATGATCTCCCGGGCGACGGTGTCGCCGAAGTCGATGATCGATGCGATGAGCTCACGCTCGGACTCCTCGATCCCACCGCCCTCGGCCGCCTCGCCCGCGAGCGCGAGCAGCTCCTCCTCGGTGACGAAGGGACCCTGCTTGAGCCCCTTGCCGGGCAGCACCACATTGGTGATGCCGATGAGCGCCTGCGCGAAGACGCGTAGGAGACGACCGATCCAGCGCACCAGCGGCGCCGTGAGGATCGCGGCCCGCTCGGTGTGCTGGAGCGCCCACGTCTTGGGCGCGGCCTCGGCCACGACGAACACGACCACGACGTTGACGATCGTGCCGATCACCACGCCCCAGCCGCCGAAGACCCGCACGGCGACGACACCGGTGAGCGACGCCTGGACGGTCTGGGCGATGAGCACGAAGAGGAACACCGAGTTGAGGTCACGCTCGAGGTTGTCGACCACCTCCTTGACCCGATCCGCGCCGCGGACACCCTTGTCGACCATGGCCTGCGCCTTGGACCGTGAGATGCGCGTGATCGCGGTCTCGGCCACCGCGAACACCGCGGCGAGCAACACCAACACGATGATCACGACGAGGAGCCACACGTCGAGGGTGGTGACCGTCACCGCCAGCAGGCCCGTCATGTCATGGCCCGCATCAGCTCGTAGTCCACGCGTCGCGGAAGAGCGGGCCCCAACATCGATCCAGCAACGCCCGTTCGCGCTGCCACATCAGGTCGCGCTCCTCGGCCTCGGCGTGGTCGTGACCACAGAGGTGCAACGCCCCGTGCACGACGAGCAACGCCACCTCGTCGTCGAAGGTTCCGGCATGTTCCGCGGCCTGCTCGGCGGCAACCTCGGGGCACACGATCACGTCGCCCACCACGCGATGCCCGCTGCCGTCGACAGGCCCGTTCCCGTCGAGCGGGAAGGACAACACGTCCGTGGGGCCGTCGCCGCCCATGTGCTCGCGGTTGAGCTCGGTCATCTCGTCGCGACCGACGAAGAACAGCGAGGCCTCGCCCGGTCCCGCGGCCCCTTCGGCCGCGAGCACGTCGGCGAGCAGCCGGACGAACGGTCCGGGGTCGAGGTCGACGTCGCTCTGGCGGTCCTCGCACGACACGTCGAGCGTGTCGCCCCCGATCGAGGTCGCTCCGGCGTTCATCATGAGGGGGAAGGTCGTTCGGGCTCGTGACGCTCGTAGGCGTCGACGATGTCCTGCACGATCTTGTGGCGCACCACGTCCCGGCTCGTGAGCCGGACGAACTCGAGGCTGTCGATCGTCCCGAGCACTTCCTCCAACCCCACCAGACCCGACCGTCCTCCGTCGACGTCGATCTGGGACACGTCGCCGGTGATCACCGCGCGCGACCCGAATCCGATGCGCGTCAGGAACATCTTCATCTGCTCGGGCGTGGTGTTCTGCGCCTCGTCGAGGATGATGAAGCTTCGGTTGAGCGTGCGGCCCCGCATGAACGCGAGCGGCGCGACCTCGACCGTGCCCCGCTCGAGCAGGCGCAGCGCACCCTCGGGATCGACCATGTCGTAGAGCGCGTCGTAGAGCGGCCGCAGGTACGGGTCGACCTTGGCCATGAGGTCGCCGGGCAGGAACCCCAGCCGCTCTCCCGCCTCGACCGCCGGACGCGTCAACACGATGCGCTCGACCTCCTTGCGCTGCAGCGACTGCACCGCCATGGCTACGGCCAGCCAGCTCTTGCCGGTGCCGGCCGGGCCGATGCCGAAGGTGACGGTGTTGCGGGCGATCGCATCGACGTAGCGCTTCTGCCCTACTGTCTTCGGCTTGACCGAGCCGCCGCGCGCGAGGCGTGTGATCTCGGAGGTCAGGACCTCCGACGGGCGCTCGTCGGCCCGCACCATGTCGATGACGCGCTCGAGCCCGCTGTGATCGATGGCATGACCTCGCTCGACCATCACGATCATCTCTTCGAACACGCGCGCGACGACGTCCGCCTCAGCGCCGTCGACCCGGATCTCGTTGCCGCGCACGTGGATGCGGGAGGCGGGGAACGCGTCCTGGATCACGTCGAGCAACTCGTCGCGAGGGCCGAGGAGCTGAGTCATCACGTGGTTCGCGGTCACCAGGACCCGGGCCACGGAGATCTCCGCCACGACAGCCGCGGCGGAGCCCGGGGATGGGTCGGATTCAGGAGTGCTCATCAGGTGGATACAGGTTACCGGTGACCGGCGACGACCCCGATCTCGATACCGAGCTGGCCGAGGCTCGGCTCGACGCGGCCGTCGATGCACGGCGCCGCCGGCGGGCCGAGGCCGAGCTGGCGGCGATGGAGGCAAGCCTGGCGATGTTGCTCGCGGGGTGGGCCGCCGTGGGTGCGGCGGTGGTGGTCGAGACCGGTTCGGGACGGGTGCACTCGGGTCGGGTGCTCGCCGTGGGTGAGGACGTGGTGATGCTCGAGGCCATCGGTGGACGGGTGGCGATCCGCCTGTCGGCGGTCGGTGCGGTGTCGACCGCGGCAGAGGTCGTGATCGACTCGCGCCCCTCGGCCGTGGGCACGACGACGATGCTCGAGGTCATCGCCGGGCTGGCCGGGACCCGTGAGACGATCACGGTGGTGCGGGCCGGTGGCGCGCAGAGCGCCGGGGAGATCGACTGGTGCGGCGACGACGTGGCGTGCCTGTCGACCACTGAACGTGGCGGCCGGCTCTACGTCTCGGTGGCGTCGCTGAACGAGGTCTCGTTCTCGGCCTCATCGGCGTAGCGAGCGGCGTCGAGGGTGCCCGGCGTGATGCGGCATCGGTCGATGAACTCCTCGACCTCGGTCTCCTGCAAGCGGATCACGCGACCGAATCGGTAGGCGGGAAGCTGACCTTCGTCGATGAAGCGGTAGAGCGTGCGGGGGGTCACGCCCAGGCGGCGGGCGGTCTCTGCGGTGTTCAACCAAACGATGCCCGAGGACGTGCTCATGAGGGCTCACCTATCCGAAGTCGTTGTGGTGCTGTGACGCCTGAGCGTAGCGAAGCGGCCGCTCAAATGCATCGAGATGTGGCGACGATGATCGACCCGAGGCCGATCGAAGATGGGAATGTCGCAGATGACCGCGACTCTCGACGCTCGAGGCGCATGGTGTTGCCGACAACTTTCGACTGCTCACCGGTCGGACCGAGACCCAAGCCGAACCTGAGAACCTGAGAGCCGCGCTCCACCCGCCGGTGTCGACGGCCGATACTTCTCGGGACGGCGTCGTGCTTCATCGACGCTGGATCGCCCGTGGTGGGCGGAACATCCAGAAGTCAGGTGACACGAACGTGATGACGACCAGTCCTTCGAAGCACTCCCCGGCAGCCGGCCCGCGCCGCCGGACGCAGACCCGACGCCTGCCCCTCACCGCCGCCGTCGCAGCGGTGGTCTTGCTGGGCACCGGGTGTGGCGATGCCGAGCCCGACGACCGGGGCGAGCGTGTCGTGACCGACGAAGGCGGCGAGCGCTCCGCCTCGGGCATCACCACCGGCGCGGCGCTTCGCGAGGTCGCGGACGAGACCGCGGCCGCGCAGAGCGGCCGGATGGAGATGCACATGTCAACCGACGGCGAGGACGGCTTCGGTTTGGACGTGACCGGCGAGTACTCCGGCGATGTCTCCCACGTCACGCTCGGCTACGACTCGCCCCAGAGCCCGAACGACCCGACCGCGGACCCCGACCACGCGTTGTTCGGCACGAACGAGATGATCACGACGGCCGACGCCACCTACGTGAAGGGCGACTTCGCGACGCTGTTCGGCGCTGATCCGGACACGTGGTACGAATTGCCGTTCGGCGGCGAAGGCGGCCTCGCTGAGGCCGTTCCGGGGCTCGCGGCCGGAGCGGTCGACGCCGACAGTGTGTTGTCGTTGCTGCAGGGCGCCGACGGCGAGGTCGAGAACCTCGGCACTGAAGACCTCCGCGGCGAGTCGTGCGACCACCTACGCGTCGGCACCAGCCTCGAGCGGATCGCCGACGGCGCGACCGAACAGCTCGACGACACGACAGAGTCGGACGTCTCGGACCTGCGGTCGATGTTCGAGGACGAGCTCGGCGCGGCGTTGCCCGACGACGAGGTCCCGGTCGACGTGTGGGTCTGCGAGGACGGATTGATCCACAAGGTCGAGATGACCCTCGGCGACGAGGCACTGAGGGATGAGGCGGCGAATGCCGAGATGACACTCTCGTTCGAGATGTACGACCTCGGCGCCGACATCGCCATCGAGGTTCCGACCGACGCCGAGAAGCTGGACCTCGGTGACCTGCTCGGCGGGCTCGGCAACGCGATCGAGGGCATCACCGAGCCAGACGAAGGAACCACCGACTGAGCAGGCGCGTGAAACCGGGTCCCGGAGCGCCATCGGCGCCCGGGACCCAGGTGGGAGCCCCCGACGGGCGGTCCGATACCCCGACCGCGCTGGGGTCAAACATCAAACCAGTCGGCAGGTCTCTGCCGTCTGTGCGCGAGCGCACACCTCACACGCTGAAGAGCGCGGGAAATTGTGCCCATTTCGCGCCGGGGCCGCTCGCATCAGACTCCTCGGCCGAGGCCGGCGGTGGGCCGGTCGAGAACAGGAGATGGCGACGTGAGCGCGGTGGGCGACGTGTTGGCACGATCTCGTGCATCGA
>DATEEV010000060.1:0-10714 GCA_035281005.1 Microthrixaceae bacterium
CGACGCGACCCGTCGCGGAGTCGCGTGAGGTGAACCACGAGGTCGAGGGCGGAGGCCACCTGTTCGCGGACCGCACGCATGGGCAGGTCCATGCCCGCCATCAGCACCATCGTCTCGAGTCGGGCCAGTGCATCGCGAGGAGCATTGGCGTGCAGCGTGGTGAGCGAGCCTTCGTGGCCGGTGTTCATGGCCTGCAGCATGTCGAGTGCCTCGCCGCCTCGGACCTCGCCGACGATGATGCGATCAGGGCGCATGCGCAGCGAGTTGCGGACGAGCTCGCGGATCGTGATCTCACCTTTGCCCTCGATGTTCGGCGGGCGACTCTCGAGCCGGATCACGTGACGCTGACGAAGGCGCAGCTCGACCGCGTCCTCGATCGTGATCACGCGATCGCTGTTGGGGATGAACGACGACAACACGTTCAACAGGGTCGTCTTGCCGGTTCCCGTTCCCCCGCTCACCATGACGTTGAGTCGACCCACCACGCACGCCTCGAGCAGCTCCGCGACCGGTGCAGTCAGGGTGTGGAAGTTCAGGAGGTCCTCGACCGCGAAGCCCTTCCGCGAGAACTTCCGAATCGTGAGCATCGGGCCGTCGACCGCCAGCGGCGGGAGGATCGCATTGACACGGGAGCCGTCGGGCAGTCGCGCATCGACCATGGGCGAGCTCTCGTCGATGCGGCGACCGACCGCGCTGACGATGCGGTCGATGACTCGCCGCAGGTGCTCGGTCGACGCGAACTGGCTGTCGGTCTGGAACAGGCGCCCCGCCCGCTCGACGAAGATCGAGTCGTCCGAGTTGACCATCACTTCGGTGACTTCGGGGTCGGACAGGTAGGCCTCGATCGGGCCGAGCCCGATCACATGGTCGGCGATCTCCGACACGAGGCGCTGCTGTTCGTCCTCGGTGAGGGGGATGGGATCGTCGGCGAGCACCGCCTCGAGCTCGATGAGCACGTTGGCATGGAGCTTGTCCGCAGTGAGCTCGCTGTCGTAGAGCCGCTGACCCATCCGTTCGAAGAGCCGATCCTGAGCGCGTTCCTTCAACACGCGGAACGGATCGAACGAGACCTCGCGGCCTCCCGAGTCGTCGAACGTGTCGAATCCGCGCGGATCCCGCTCGGGGCCGGCGGCCGCCTCCGCCTGTCGGAGCATCTCCGCGAACTTCATCGAACCTTCTTGCGACGTCGCGTCGCCCCGTTGCCGTTCGACATGACCGTCGAGCGCGATTCCGGGGGAGCGAACATTTCGACGAGCACCTCGAACGCCCGTCGGGCCGGGTCACGCGAGTCCGACGAGATGAGCGGCTGGCCCTGATTGGTCGAGACCACCACGGCCCGCGAGCTCGGGATCTCGACATCGACTGACAGGCCGATGGTCGCCTCGATGTCGGCGACCGAGAGCCCGACCCGAGCATTGGCACGATTGACCACGAAGATCCGCCGCTGACCGGTGAGCTTCACGGTGTCGAAGGCCGCGACCTGTCGCTGGAGGCCCTTCACCGCAGGCACTTCGGTGCTGCACACGAGCATGAAGTCGGTGGAGAGGTCGAGCGCCGCCATCGTGTCGTCGCGGATGCCGGCGGGCGTGTCGATGATCACGTAGGGAAACTGCTCGGCGAGCAGGGTGAGGATCGGCTTGAGGTGATCCGGTGTGATGTCGTCGGCGGCGACGAGCGACTCCGGCGCGCACAGCACGAACAGACCCGACGAGTGCGGGCTCAGGAACACCTTGAGCGTGGTGAGGTCGAGTCGACCACCGAGGGCCACCGCGTCCGCCACCGTGTGCTCGGGCGTGATCCGCAACGCGCTGGCGACGTCACCGAACTGGATGTCGAGGTCGACGAGCACCACCTGACCGGGATTGTCACGGGCGAGTCCCACCGCGAGGTTGGTCGCCATCGTGGTCTTGCCGGCCCCTCCCTTCGGTGAGAGGACGGTGATGATGCGCTGAGGTCGGCGCTGATCGACGAGGTCGACCGCGATCGTCTGGCGACGACGCACCGAGGAGTCGTGCGCCCGCCCGACGGCCGCGACCAGATCGGTGTCGCTGGCAGTCTCGTCGAGCACGTCACGGACACCGAGTGGCAGCGCGGCACTCACGAACTCGCGGTCCGACGATCCACAGGTGATCACGGCCACGTCGGGTCGGTAGAAGTCGATCTGCTCCGCCCACACCAGCTGGTCCGCAGGGGTCAGCCCGGGCCCGAGCACGACGAGCGCGGCCTCTGGAGGGACCATCGATTCGACCGTGGGCGACTGGTCACCCCGCGGCCATCGGCGGTCGAGCTCCCGCGGGAACGACGGTGAAAGGCGACTCGTGAGCCCCTCGTCGGGGTCGATCACGACGATGCTGGTCATGGCGCGCTCACTGTTCTGGTCGGACGCACTTCGGTGTTCGGGCTCATTGGGACGGTTCTTCAGCGGTCGGTGCCCCGGTGTCCTCTGCTGATCCGCTCCCGTTCAAGACGTTGCCCCGTGAGATCGTTCCCGTGCGGGCCTTGTCCGCAGGCTCCGGCTCGTTGGCGAGCCAGATCGTTCCGTACTCCTGCGTGAAGATCACACGTTCGGCAGCGTCGGGGTCGAGGGCGAGCGTCACATACACGTCCCCGCTCGTCGCCTGGGTCGGGTTGTCGATGTCGGTCGACGCCTCGACCGACTCGCCGTCCTCGATCTCGTCCTCGGTCTGCACCTCGGTGACCAGGACCCGTTGAAGCCCGAGCCGGGTGACATTCGGGGTCCGGCCCTCGGCCCCAACCACCTCCTCGGGAAGCGGCACCTCCTCGCCGTTCACGGTCACCGATGCCCCGGTCATGTCGAACGGCTCGAACGAAAGGAAGACCGCCACTCGGTCGCCGGGGCGGACGCGGCCGCCCAGCGCACGCTGCGGGTCGAGTCCGACCGTGACCTCGAGCTTGCCCGCAGGAACTCCGATGCGCGATGGCGTCGCGTCGAAGTCTCGTGGTTCCACGAAGCGGTCGATGACGAGTTGCTCGCCAGGCGTGAGATCGATCGACGCGATCCTCCCCTCGAGCGCCGCGAGGTCGGCCACGGCGGTCTCGGCGCGGACCTTCTCCGGGATCTTCGACTCCGCGACGTAGGACGCGATCTCGGCGCCGGGCGTCCCGGCCGGGATGCGCTTGCTCACCACGAACACGTTGACCGTGCGCTCACCCTCGAGCGCGCGGTCCTCGGCGCGGTTCACGTAGTTCACCAGCACGAGGGTGCCCAGCACGGCCAGCACCACCGCCGCCACGCCCGCCATGACTCTTCGATTCATCGATCGCTCCTCAAGTGTCGCCCCTCACCCGTCACAAACGCCACCGTCGACGCCACAGATCCGCATCATCCGGAAGCCGTTGAAACTCACATCCGAATGCCCAACTCCCAAGAAACCCTCAAATGGACTTTCGTTATTGTCACAACATTGTCCCTCGACCAACGCCCACGGCGTCAGACCAATCGTTATGACTGTTGATGAGCTGACTTCGCTCAGTTGAGTGATCTCCAGCGAATTCACCACAGCAAAGCCCACAACTTGCACCAGATCCGCGACGGAGTCACCGCGGACATCAAAGGTGTCGTCGTAGAGCGCAACGATGATCTGGTCCCCGCGTTGAATGCGAGCCTCGAGCTCAGTTTCGATTGGCGACAGTGCGAGCCGATCGTCAAGTTGTGACATGCTCGCCGTCTTCACCATCGCCGGCAGGGCGCCCGGAAGGCTGTCGGTATAGCCGTCTTGACTCCAGTCGGCCCACATCGGCCGAGGCGGAGGTGACGAGGCACCCGAGTAGTCGAGAAACGCCCACGGTCCATCATCATTATCTCCGGGATGACAGTCGTCGTAGTTGTCAAATAGCCGTCCATTGTCGCCCCAGCTCATGGTCAGCGACACCGCTTGGTTACCGTCGAGAAGATCTCGAAACTCTTGGTGAATAGTTCCGCCTGAGTCGTCGTCATTCATGTTCAGAACGCAGAGTCCGAGCGGGATAAGGCCCTCCACTCCCTCCGGCACCCCGACCATCGCAGTCGTCGAGGCGCGCAGGTTCACGCTGTCGGTGGTCGAGCCGGCGAAGATCTGGGCGAGGCCGTAGTCGACGGTGCGCTTGACCGTGGCCTCGACGGTCCCCCCTGACCCGACGATCTCCACCTCGCAAGGTGGGGCGTCCGCCACGCCATTGTCGGCGAACGCGGCCTGGCACGCCGCCTCGGCGGCGGAGTCTGACTCACCCGCCGCGAGTGCCCTGCCGCCCGCCAGCGCGGCCGCATCGACTGCAGTCACCAGCTCACGTCGCTGCGCGCGGGCGTTGCCGAGATCGATCACCAGTGCCGCGATGCCCAGCACGAGCGTCATGCAGACCGCCGCGATCACGATCACCGCCCCTCGCTCGCTCCTGTCACGCGAGAGCCGACGCAACACGAGATCTAGTGCTCGCACCGGAACACGGCCTCGCCCTTGATGGTTCCCGCCTCATCGAAGCCCGGGATCGAGATGTCGTACGGCGTCGACACCGTCACGGTCACGGCGTCGACCGAGGCGTCGTTGCACGGCCCGTCGCCCCCGCCGGAGCAGGCGACTGGGTTGGCACCGTCCTTCTTCACGGTGATGGTGAAGGTCCCGTTGATGCCGGTCAACGCCGCCTCCACCCGATCACAGCCCTCATCCATCGAAGTCGTCGGCAGTGAGAGCACTCGAGCACCCTCCCGTGCCGCGGAGTGGATGCCCTGCTTCTGGTTCAGGACGAGCCCGAACTGGATGATGCCGAACAGCACCATGAAGAGGAGCGGCGCGACGAGAGCGAACTCGACCGCGGCGGCCCCTCGTTCGCCGACCGTTCGTCGGCGGGTGCTCCATCGACCTCTCATCCGGCTCCCCTAGTCAGGGCTCATCGAGCCAGTCCCCAGTCCGCAACCTCGCTGAGGACCGTGCCCGTGCTTCCGCCGAGGTTGAACACGAAGCCGGCGATCAACAAGCAGATCGCGGCGACGAGTAGCCCATACTCGACAGCGGTCCCCCTGTATCTCGTCCCGCCCTCATCGCTTGCCCTCACCCAAGGCGCTCGAGGGGTCGGGCCGAGCGCCCGGACCCCTCACATCAGCGATCAGGGGGTGATGGCGTCGTTCGTGTCGTTGAAACTGTCGTTGACCGTCCCGCCCAACGTGATCACGGCGAGAGCGATGACCGCCGCGATGGCCGCGACCATCAGGCCGTACTCCACCGCAGTCGCTCCGCGCTCCTCGCGGTCCCACTTCCACATCTGATGCTTCGCCATCAGCTCATGCACGTCCTGACCTCCGGGTCGCTGATTCGTGCCCCCACGATGCCGCGCTCGCCGGCCGCGTTCGTCGTCAAGATTGATGAATCCGTGAGCGCGTGCTGCGCGGTCGGTTGCCGTGGCGGTGGCGGTGAGAGGAGCGATCGTCAGGAAGCATGACTGCCTCCACCTCTCTTGCCATGGGGGGACCCCACCCCTACGCTCGCCTGCGGTCAATCCCACACGGGGGTTCCTGCGTGGCGTTCTCGGAGGTCAACCGGCGCACCGTCGAGGATCCGCCGCGCTCGGCGACAACCGAGCCGCGGCGCGTCGGCCTCCGAGCGCGGCTGCGAAGCCTGGATCGGGGCGAGCAGCTGCGGTTCCCGTTGGCGGCGATCCTGCTCGCCGCGACCATCACGCTCTTCGCCGTCCTCGACCACAGCGTGCTGCACTGGACCAGCCTCGAGGGCGGCGCATTGATCGCGATCGGCGGCTCCGTCGCCACCGTGCTCGCCATCGTCGTCGGTTGCGTCTCCCTCATGCGATGGCGACTGGTCGGCGACGTCACCGCCCGCGACCTCGGCGCGCTGTTCCTGCTGCTGGGCGGCGCGTGGTTCGTTCCCATCCTCGTCCTGCCCACGATCGCTCCCAGCGTCGACTTCACGCGGGTGGTCGCGGTGGGATGCGGGACCGTCGTCGCGCTCGCCTTCCTCTCGCTGCGAACGCTGATCGACCCGACCAGGTACTCCAACAGCCCCACCGTCCGCGGCTGGGCAACGACCTTGTGGGCCATCACCTCACTCCTCATCGGCGCGGGGTTCGGCGTCCTCATCCCAGCGAGCGACGCCGAGCCGATCGACGGGATCATGGTTCTGCCCGAGCAGCCCTTGATCGCGTTCGCTGTCGTCGCCGCGATCGTCCCCGGCGTCGCGATCCACCGCCGTGAATGGCTGCTGGCTTGGGGATCGCTGGCCGCACTCGGCGTCGTCGCCGGCGAACTCTTCGCCGCCGGCGCCCTCAGCCCGTTCGATTCCTGGACAGTGGCGAGGCCGGTGCTCGACGCCACCGCGGTCACCCTCGCGCTGATCGGCGCCGGCATGGGTCTACGTGATGCCTACCTCGACGTGCAGTACCAGCGCGACCTCGCCGAGCGTGAGCTCCGAGCCACCGGCCAACAGTTCGTCGCGGAGATCGAGCACCGCCGCATGGTCTCCCACGACACCCGCTCGTCGCTCCTCGCAATCCAGGGAGCCATCGGTCTCATCGAGGACGCACTCAACGCCCAGCGGGTCGACACCCGTCTCGCGGTCGCGACGCGCAGCGAGGTCGAGCGACTCTGTTCGACGATGGAGCGGAGCGCACCGGAGCCGGCAGTGGTCGTGCAGATCGCCGAGCTGATCACGCCCCTCGTCGCGACCCGCTGCAATGGCACGACCGTCCGCGTCTCGATCCCTCACGGGCTGACGGCGACCGTCTCACCTGCGGCCGCCGGCCTGGTGCTGCAGAACCTCCTCGACAACGCGGCACGCCACGCTCGTCGCTCCGAGATCGACATCGTGGCGACAGCGGGGAATTCCCAGGTCGAGATCGCGGTGATGGATCGCGGGCCTGGCGTCTCCGCGGCCTGGCGCGACCGCATCTTCGAGTTCGGCGCGACGTCGCACCCCGACGGTCAGGGCATCGGGCTCCACGTTGCCCGCACGATCGCGGTGGAGCAGGCGGGGTCGCTCCACTATGAGCCTCGACCCGGCGGGGGGGCGTCGTTCGTGCTGACGCTGCCCGCATCGCGCTCGGACTGAACTTCGACGCCCGACACGACCGGCAGACTTCAGTCACAATTGCATTACACGGCACAATTGCTTTACACGGGTCACCAAGACAGTCAGGCTGTTTGCTGACCGGCTGGGCGCCCGGCGGGAACGACGGGAGGACGGGTGCGTGCGGCTCCGACCCAACGGGTACTGATCATCGATGACCACGTCGTCCTCGGGGAGGTCGTGTCGACCTGCCTGGGTCAGCGAGGGTTCCGGACGCGGCTGTGCACCACCGGGTCCGAGGCCGAGGTCCTGCGCGTGGCGGATCACTTCCGGCCTGGCGTGGTGCTCCTGGATCTCGGGCTCTGGCCCGAGATCGGTGAAAGCCTGCACCTGGTGGGCCCGCTCGCCCAGCGAGGCAGCAAGGTGGTGGTGCTGACCGGCACGCCAGACCGATTGCTTCACGCTCGAGCGGTCGGCGAGGGTGCGACGGGTGTGCTGGAGAAGCGCCGGCCGTTCCAGGACATCGTCGACGCGATCGAGGCAGCCTTCGACGGTAACCCGGTGAACCCCCGTTGGGAGATCGACTCCCTGCTGTCGGAGCTGCGCACCGCCGAGGAGGCCGAGCGCACCCTCCTCGAGCCGTTCCGCTCCCTGACCGAACGCGAGTCGACGGTCCTCGAGGCCTTGATGACCGGCATGAACGCGACCGACATCGCCGCGGCACAGATCGTCTCGCTGGCCACCACACGAACCCACATCCGGTCGATCCTGCAGAAGCTGAACGTGCACTCCCAGCTCGCGGCGGTCGCCAAGGCTCGCGACGCCGGCTGGCGTAGCGGCCGCGACCTCGTCGCGACCTGAGCGCTCGCGCTCCACGCCTGGCGCCGACGCGCGATCGCCCGCGCCTGCCGATCCGGCATCGGTCGCGGCATAGGCTCGCGCGATGGCCACGACACACGAGCTCTCCCAGGCGGCCTTCGACCGGCTCAAGGCCGAGCACGAGGAACTGACCACGCACGGGCGCATCGACATCGCCCGCAAGATCGAGGAAGCTCGCGCGCTCGGTGACCTCTCCGAGAACGGCGACTACCACGCCGCCAAGGAGGAGCAGGGCAAGATGGAAGCCCGGGTCGGCCACCTCGCCGCCCTCCTCGAGAACGCGGTGATCATCGACGACGACGGCGACCACGACGTCGTCAAGGTCGGCAGTGTCGTCACCATCGTCTACGACGACGACCCCGACGACGACGCCGAGCAGTACCTGATCGGATCGATCGAGGAGAAGCACGGCGACTACGACGTCATCTCCCCCACGTCACCGCTCGGCGAGCAACTGATGGGACGCACCGTCGGTGACGAGCTCGCCTACGAGGTCCGCGGCCAGGACCTCCGCGTGCGCGTGCTCGAGATCAAGCGCTGAGAGAGATCCCCCCGACCCTGTTTCGTAGGACTGGAACAGATCGCGGCCAGTAGAGCGACCGCCGCGGCAGCTGCGCTCAGAGCTTCGCCGGCTGGGTCGCCTCGATGCGCACGGGTCGATCGAGCATCGTCTCGAGCAGGCCCCGGCGCTGCGACGCGGACCACACTTCGAGCGACACGTCGCGGTCGAGGTCGCTGCCCTTGACACGCAGCAGTACCTCGCCGTCGCCGATCTCGACCTCGACGTCCTGGACGAGCTCGGCGTGCGAGCGGTCGAGGCCGATCGCCACGCGGAGGATCGCCGCCAACGCGCGCACGACCCGTCGGTGCGGGTCCGACAGGGCCGCGAACGCCGGATGGCGCTCCTCCGACGGTGAGCTCTTCCGGTGGTATCGGGCGATCTGCGCCACCAGTTCGACTTCCTGGTCGGTGAAACCGGTGAGGTGCTCGGAGTTCCGGATCACGTAGTAGCTGTGATGGTGGTGCCGGGAGTGTGACAACCACAGGCCCACGTTCGCGAGCAGGGCGGCCGCCTCGAGCAGCTCTCGATCGTCATCGTGCAGGCCGAGCATGTCGGCGAGGGAGGTGAACAGTCGGTCGGCGAGCCAGGCGGTCTGGAACGCGTGGTCGGGGTCGTCGACGCAGAGCTCCATCAGGTGCAGCACGCCCTGGCGACGGATGTCGGAGAGGTGGTGGGGCGATGGCCCGGCGTGACGGCGGAACGTGTCGAGGAGGACGCCCTCGCGGAGCGCGTACTCGGACACGAGGAGCTCCTCGAGGCCGAAGCCGTCGAGCACCTCCTCGAGGATCAACGCACCGGCGAGGATGATGTCGCCGCGTGCCGGGTCGGCGCCGGGCAGTTTTCGGACCTCGTCGGCGGAGCCGGCCGCGATCATGTCGCGGATCACCTTGCGCAGGTCGGACCGCCTGAGGATCCCGGCGTTGAGCGTTCGAGGTTGGTCGTCGCCGCGCCGAGCCACGGTCATCGTGAAGAGCGCTTCGATGGTGCCCGAGCTCCCGACGCCGACCTCGGCGGCGATGGACCGGGTGTCGCGGATGAGCGGCAGCAACATGTCCCGGATGTGGGTACGGCAGCGCTCGACGCGGTCCTCCTCGAAGCGGCCGTCCGCGAAGTACCGCTGGGTGAGGCGGATGGCGCCGAGCTTCAGGCTGCGGGCCGAGAGGATCTCCTCTCCCTGACCGTGGAGCAGCTCGGTGCTCCCGCCACCGATGTCGCACATGAGGATGGTGCGGTCGTACACGGCGACGGCCTGCAGCACACCGAGGTGGATGAGCCGGGCCTCCTCGTGGCCAGAGATCACCTCGACCTCGATGCCGGCCTCGTCACGAACCCGGCGAAGGAAGTCGTCGCGGTTCTCGGCCTCGCGGACCGCCGAGGTGGCGACCGCGACGATCGAGGCCCCGAAGGTCTCGGCGATCCGGCGGCAGCGATCGAGCGCCTCCACACCGCGGTCGATCGCGTCGTCGGCCATGCGCTTCATGTCCGACGGACCGCTGCCGAGCCGGACGACGTCCTTCTCCTTGGTCAGCACCTCGAAGCGGCCCGCACCCGTCAGCCGGGCGACCACCATGTGCACGCTGTTGGTGCCGATGTCGATGGCCGCCAGCACGTCGGGCACGGCGGCCTCGTCGTCGAGTCGGGGTACTGCCACCGAGCCACTCTACGATCGCCGGGGATGACCGCCGACGATGCAACGCCGCGGCGCGAGCCGCAGGGTCTCGACGCACTGCGGCGCCTCGGTTGGAACGACGACGTGGCCCGACGTTGGAGCGACGCAGTGCCCGACGAGCTCGACGGGCTCCAGCCCGGACGGGTGACGCGAACCGATCGGGGCGAGGTCGACGTCGGCACCGGATCCGGCGAGGTGCGGGCGACCATGACCACCGCCGCCAGCGACACCGTGGCCGGCGACTGGGTGGCACTCGCCATCGACGAAGCCCGGGTCGAGCACGTCGTCGAACGGCACTCCGCCTTCGTGCGACGAGCCGCCCGCGGAGCCAAACGCCCCCAGACGCTGGCCGCGAACATGGACGTGGTCGCCGCCGTTGCGTCGTGCGAGCCCGGGGTCAACCCGAGACGGCTCGAGCGTGAGGTCGTGCTCGCATACCAGAGCCGGGCCCGCCCCCTCGTGGTCGTCACCAAGTCGGACCTCGTCGATGATCCCCGGCTCGCGGCCGACATCGCGCGGAATTCGGCGCCCGGCGTCGACGTGGTGATGGTGTCGAACCGGTCGGGCGAGGGGATCGATGAGCTGCGCTCCCTC
>DATEEV010000061.1:0-3383 GCA_035281005.1 Microthrixaceae bacterium
CGAGCTCGAGGGGCTGCGCCTCGGCCTGCTGCACGGGCGCCTGGGCGCGGCCGACAAGGAGGCGACCATGCACCAGTTCCGCGAGGGCCGCCTCGACGTGCTGGTCGCCACCACGGTGATCGAGGTGGGCGTCGACGTCCCGAACGCCACGGTCATGGTGATCCTCGACGCCGACCGGTTCGGCATCGCCCAGCTGCACCAGCTGCGGGGCCGCGTGGGGCGGGGGGGCGAGCAGTCGTGGTGCTACCTGGTCAGCGCATCCGACACCCCCGAGGCCGAGGCCCGGCTCGGCGCGCTGGTCGAGACCACCGACGGGTTCGCCCTCGCCGAGGTCGACCTCGACCTGCGGGGCGAGGGCACGATCATGGGCGAGCGGCAGAAGGGCCGCAGCGACCTGAAGCTCGCCTCGTTGCGGCGTGACCGCGAGTGGGTCGAGCGGGCCCGCGAGGCGGCGTTCGCCATCGTCGACGGCGAGGACGGGGACGGGGGCCTCGACGCCCACCCGGAACTGCTCGCCGAGGTCGCCCTCTTCCTCGACGACGAGGACCAGGACTTCCTGCTCAAGGGCTGACAGCGGTGGGACTCGAGGCGACACCCGGCGTATTCCGATTGCCGGCGGTCCCTCTGCCGGGTCACGGTGACGCGGTGTCGGGATCTGCCGACGCACGAGGGAGGCAGCAGTGGCCCAGGGATGGCGCAGCGTCGGATGACCGCACAGCTCGTCGCCCTCTGCATCGATGCCAACGACCCGCTCCGTCTCGGGCGCTTCTGGGCCCACGCCCTGCGGTGGGAGATCGAGAGCCGGACCGACGACGAGGTCGACCTCGTGCCAACCGATGGCACGACGTTCCGGATCGTGTTCCGGCGGGTTCCGGAGACCAAGGTGGGCAGGAACCGAATCCATCTCGATCTCACGACCACATCGATCGACGACCAGCGCGAGTCGGTCTCGAGCTCGCTCGAACGAGGGGCGCGACACATCGACATCGGCCAGGGCTCGGACGAACCGCATGTCGTGCTCGCAGACCCCGAAGGCAACGAGTTCTGCGTCATCGAGCCCGGGAACTCCTTCCTTGCCGGCTGCGGACGTCTGGGGGCGCTGTCCTGCGACGGCTCGTGGGAAGTCGGGTGCTTCTGGGGCAACGCGCTGGGGTGGCCGTTGGTCTGGGATCAGGACGGCGAGACGGCGATCCGCGCGCCGGACGGCACCGGCCCCTTCATCACCTGGGGTGGAGGACCCGACATACCGAAGGTCGGCAAGAACAGGCTCCATCTCGACGTGGCCCCCCTGGACGGCGGCGACTGGCACGCCGAGATGGACGGTCTGGTCTCGCTCGGGGCGAGACCAGAGGCCATCGGCCGAGAGCGCCTCGACCGGGTGATCATGTTCGATCCCGATGGCAACGAGTTCTGCCTCGTGCACCGCTCGTAGCACGGGCGCGGCTCGGCATCCGTGCGGCCACGTCGACGGCTGGGTTCCGCAGCTCATGGCTGGGGTGAAGACGTGCCTCGGGGCCGCGGGTGCCGTGGTCCTCGCGGTCGCGAGCGGGGCCGTCCGGTGCCGGAGGGCCGGCGTCGGCGCGGCGCCAGGCTCGGTCGCGTGGAGCCGTGGTACCTTGCGCCGACGCACGGGGCGTAGGGCGCGCGCGCATCACGAAAGCCACCTCCAGTATTCGAAGCACATCGACGTGGGGGAAGACTGGTATGAGAACGAGGCTCGTCGTAGGCCTGCTCGCCATCGTCGCTCTGGTCGTCGGGATGTCGTCGGGTGCCGGCGCCATCACCTGGGGCAGGCCGGACGTCAACAACGAGTATCCGAACGTTGCGTCCGTGCGGGGGATCGTCGAGGCGCAGAACCTGGGTCGCGTCAGCTGCAGTGGCAGCCTGCTCCAGCGGGACGCGGAGAAGGTCGTGATCCTGACCGCCGCGCACTGCACCGATGCGTGGGCCGCGGAGATCGCCGCGGGAACGCTCGACTCCGTCGGCGTGTCGTTCGATCAGAACAACCAGGTCGACGGGACGACCACGGATGCCACCTACTACGTGCGGGGCGGAGTTCCGATCAGCTTCCCTGCGAAGGACGCGCCGTTCGAGACGTTCGACTACGGGCTCGTCGTGTTCCCCGCCAGTGCCGAGAACACCGTCGGTCAGACGATCGAGCAGCGCTGGGGGGCGCTCACGCCCGTCCAGGTCGCCCCCGACGCGGGGTACCTGTCGCGCGTGATCAGCAGCGTCAGCAAGCCGACGCACGACCTGTCGTTCACCGCGGTCGGCTATGGGACCGGGGAGAAGTTCCCCATCCCCGGGGAGGAGACCGGGCCGGCCGATCCGTCCGGGACCAACACCGAGACGTTCCTCATCCGGTACATCGCCGACGGTCTCAGGTACGGCGCGTACAACCCGGTCAACGATGTGCTGAGACTGTCGATGAACATCGCCCAGGGCGAGAGCGGCACCTGCAACGGTGATTCCGGAGGCCCGATCTTCTACGAGGATCCGGCGCTCGGCCGTGTCCAGGTGTCGCTGGTGTCCGGCGGTGATGCGGTGTGCAGAGCGACGAACACCGGGCCCGGGTTCAGCCATGAGGTAGCTCTCGACTTCATCGCCTGCGGAACGGTCGCGGGCGACGTCAGCGCCGTGACGGCATGCGTCGACGGCCTCTTCTGATCACACGCTGAGAACCGCTGGGGATTCTCGGGCCGCATCGAGGCGCCGGCACGCCGGCGCCTCGACGGCCCAGCCCGAGGGCGGACCGGGTCTCGCAACCGGTTCGGCTCGGCGTCACCCGACCGCGCGGTGCGCCACCTCGTCCGCCACGTCGATCGCCTGGCGATGATCCCGGCCCGTCTCCACCACCGTCACCGCGACCTGGACGACGGCCGGGCACGTCGAAATCGCCCACGGCACCGGTCGCCATGCCACGGGCGAGCTTCGCCCGATCATCGGGCGAGTCTGGCTCACAGCGCCGAAGCACACCATCGCGCTCGCCGTCCCGGAGCCAGTCGTGTCCTCGTCGCCGCGCGGCGCCGAGCGCCCGGACGCGACGTCACCCCGGCCGGGGGGAGGCCGGGGTGACGTCATGGCAGGAGGGAAGGGGTCCTCCTGTCGGGATGGGGCCGGGTCAGCCAGCGGCGCCCTCGATGCCGCACTCCTCCTCGAGGTAGGTGCCGACGTTCTCGAACGCCTCGTCGGCGTCGGCGAACTGGGCCTGGTCGAGCTGCTCGATGGCCGCGGGGTCGCTCATGTCGACGTCGGCGAGGCTCTGCAGGCTCTCGACCATGGTGTTCCAGTCGTCGGCGATCTCGGCCGGCGGGTCGAGGTTGCTCATCGCCTCGATGGCGTCGTCGAAGCCGGCCGACGAGGTGTCGGACACGTCGACGTCG
>DATEEV010000062.1:0-16726 GCA_035281005.1 Microthrixaceae bacterium
GATCCCGCCACCGGCGAGGTCATGGAGTTCGTCGGCACGATCAAGGACGTGACCGAGCTCGCACGCGCCGAGGAGCGCTCGCCGGCGCTCGCCGAGTTGTCGGCGCGCCTCGCCGGAGCCGACGGCGTCGACGAAGTGGCCGCCACCGCGCTGTCAGCGTTGGCCGAGGACCTCGACGCGCAGGTCGGGTTCCTCTCGCTCGCCGATGCGGACGACACCGGCTCGCTCCGGGTGCTCGCGTCGCGGGGCATCGGCAGCTCCGGTCGCTGGCAGCGGTTCTCGGTCGAGGTGGACTCTCCGGTCGCCGACTCGGTGCGAACCGGCGAGGTGATCTTCATCGCTACCCCCGCGGAGATCGACCAGCGCTATCCCGGTCTCACCGGTTGGCGCGAGCTCGGTGTCGCCGCGATGGCGCACGTGCCCTTCGTGGTCCGCGGCCAGACCTGCGTGCTCAGCCTCGGGTTCCTCGAATCGCGCGATCTGAGCGACGACGAGCTCGGTTGGCTGGAGGAGGCGGTCGTGGTGACCGCCTCGGCACTCGAGCGCGCGCAACGCTTCGACTTCGAGCGATCCGTGGCCAACACCCTCCAACACAGCTTGTTGACGACCGCCGCGCACGATCCGTCGACCGTCCAGGCCGTCCACTACCAGCCCGCAATCGTCGAGCTCGAGGTCGGCGGTGACTGGTACGACACGATCCGGCTTTCCGACGGACGCGTCGCGGCCGCGACGGGCGACGCGGTCGGGCGAGGCATCCGCGCCGCGGCCGTGATGGGTCAGCTCCAGAGCGCGCTCGCCGCCGCCGCGTTGCGCGTCGGCCGACCTCACGAGGCCGTCGAGATCCTCGACGAATTCTCCACGACGGTCCCCGACGCGATGTCTGCCACGGTGGCGCTCGCGATCGTCGACGCCGCCAGCCAGTCCATCGACCTCTGCCGCGCGGGGCACCTCCCGCCGATCGTCGTGGGGCCGGACGGGTCGATCGAGCTGGTGGAGGAGGGTGGGGGCCGGCCGTTGTCGATCGGCAGCCCGGTGCCGCGCCGATCGGTTCGGCGCCATTTTCCACCCGGCTCGTTGCTGCTGCTCTACACCGACGGCCTCGTCGAACGCCGGGGCGAACCGATCGATGTCGGCCTCGATCGGCTGATCGAGGCCGTGAGCCATTCCTGGTCGCTGCCCGTCGAGACGTTCATCGAGCGGGTCCTCGACGACCTCATGACGGGCAGCGCACGCACTGATGACGTCGCGCTCGTCGCGCTCCGTCCCGTGGGCGCCGCGCCGCGACTGCTGGTGCAGCAGCTCGCGGCCGTCCCCGCCGCCCTGGCACCGGCGCGGGCGGAGCTGCGCGACTGGTTGACCGATCAGCACCTGAGCACTGACGAGGTCGACATGGTGCTGTTGGCCGTGGGCGAGGCCTGCAGCAACTCGATCGAGCACGGCTACCGCGGCACGGCCGGGCGCCCGTCGGACGACTCGACGGTGCAGGTGGAGATCAGCCGAGAGGACGACCATCTGCTCGCGGCGGTCAGCGACCGAGGGTCATGGCGCGACCCGTCGTCAGCGTCGGACCCCAACCGGGGCCGAGGGATCGCGCTGATGCGCTCGATCATGGACGAGGTGGTGATCCGAACCAACGTCGCGTCCACCACGGTCACGATGCGATTCCCCCTGCGTTCAGGCGTCAACGACCTCGTGATGCCGAGCTGAGATCGTCCGCCGCCGGCTCGACCCTGGCTCGCTCGTCGTGGGTCCGGAACCGAGGCCGCTCCCCGAACGCATCCTCGACGGCGTGGAGGAACTCGAGCAGATCGGGAAACGCCGACCGCTGCGTGACGGCCTCCAACCGGTGGAGCGCCTCGCGATCCCCCTCGACCCGACCGTCGATCCAGCTCAGGGACTGTCTCGTGCCTCTGACCAGGACCGCGACCTGCACATCCATCCGTATCAACTCCCGAAGAGGGTCGTACCCGCTCACCCGGGGTGCCAGACCAGATTCGTGCGCACCGGAACCCCCAGGGCCGCGCCGGTCAGTCGTCGAGCAACGGCGACAGGTCGCCGGGATCCAGATCAGCGCGCTCGCGCATCATCTGGATCGACGATCGCAGGAGCCGCGAGACGTGCACCTGCGACATCCCGACGCGTTCGGCGATCTCGGCCTGGCTGAGTTCCTCGAAGAACCGGAGGAACACGATCGTGCGCTCACGTTCGGGCAGCTCGGCGAGCAGTTCGCCCAGCAGGGTGCGGTGCTCGGCTCGTTCGACCCCGGCGTCGTCGGTGGGCACGACGATGCCCGGGGAGTCACCGCCGGGCGCGGGCTGGTCGAGCGAGGCGGCTCGATAGGCAGCACCCGCGTCGAGGGCCTCGAGCACTTCGTCCTCGGAGACGTCGAGTCGCTCGGAGAGCTCGGCCGGCGTCGGGGCACGACCGAAGGCCGCCGAGAGCTCCTCGACCGCGCCGGGGATCCGCACATGGAGGTCCTTCAGGCGCCGTGGCACCCGCAGCGACCAGGTCGCGTCGCGGAAATGGCGCCGCAGCTCGCCCAACACCGTGGGTGTCGCGAACGCCGGAAAGGCCGCGCCGTGGTCCGGGTCGAACCGCTCCACGGCCTTGAAGAGGCCGAACATCGCGACCTGGAGCAGATCGTCGTACGGCTCGCCCCGATGCGACAGCCGCCGCGCCGCCTGCTCGGCGATCCAGCGGTGCTCGACGACGAGCTCGTCTCGCAGTTGGCGATCGCCAGTGGCGCGCATCTGCTGGAAGCGGTCTCTCACGACCTGGTCTCGGGCTGCCAGGTCCTCACGAGTCGCGTCACCCGCGACGGAGCCCTGCGTGGCGTCGTCGGCCTCAGACGGCGTCATCGGCTACGCGACCGATCGCGACGACACATCGAGTCGTGCTCAGACCTGGACAGGGGCGAGGCTGCGTGAGATCCAGAACCGACACGAGCCGTTGCCGTCGGCGCCGAACTCGTGGTCGTCGGTGATCACGCGCAGGATCTGGTCGCTGAGCGAGAAGCGCTCCGCATCGAGTGCTGCCGCGTCGCCGAGCACGGTCGTGCCTTCGATGCCGATCGTGTCGCCGTCGAGCCACAGCCGGAGGCTGATCTTGTCGCCGCGTGCCACTTCGATCAGTGCCGCGCACATCTCATCGACCGCAACCCGTAGGTCGTCGATGGTGTCGACGTCCGCATCGACGATCGACGCCACGGCGCTCGTCGCGAGCCTGACCAGCCGCACGTACCGGGCGTCGGACGGGATCGAGATCTCGACCGATTCTGCGATGGTCCCGGGCGGCTCTCTCATGGCTGACTCGTCGGCGGGCTCGTGGGCTGGCTCTCGGACCGGCTCGTTGCCATCACCACGCTCCTCGTTCGTCCTGAATCCAATGTTCCCGACCGCGGGACCGACTAACCGCGACGGTCAGATCCGAGCAGCGTCTCGCCGAGGCCGGTGAGCTCGAGGAGCCGCTCGACCTGGCTCGACGGACGAACCACCCGAAGCGAGCCGCCCGACTCGGTGATCGCCTGCTGGGTCACGACCAGTGCCCTGAGGCCTGAGGAGTCGATGAACCCGACACCCGACAGGTCCAACTCGACGATCGCCCGAGCGTCGTCGTTGCAGGCCTGGCGGACGAGGCGTTCGAGCTCGGGGCTCGTCGCCGTGTCGATCTCGCCGTTGACCTGGACGGTGATGGTGGAACTCGACCGTTCGACCCGGACGCTCAGCGGCGGTGACACCTCGGACATCCGGCTCACCATACCGGCAAGGTCGGCCGGCGAGGGAGCCGAGTCCGGGGCGAGGGTTTGGGCCGGCCTCACAACGGGCATGGCTCGGCGAGGAAACCCCCCAGCGGAAAGGACCCCACGATGAGTGGAAAGATGGATGAGACCAAGGGTCGGGTGAAGGAAGCCGCCGGTGATCTGACCGACGACGACGATCTCAAGGCGGAAGGAAAGGCCGACAAGGCGAGCGGCAAGGCCAAGCAGTTCGTCGACAAGGCTGAGGACAAGGTCGATGACGCGATCGACTCGGTGAAGCGCAAGCTGAGCTGACACAGCCGCTCGGTATCGCCGAGCGCACGACCTGGACCGCCACCCCACCGGGCGGGCCAGGAGCGGGGCATGAGACCCCGACGCCATGGGTTCCACCACGGCGTCGGGGTCACGCTCTTGGTGGGCAAAGTTGGAGGCGATGACGACGGTGGAGGGCGGGGGACGTCACTCGGCCCCCTGACGGGCCCGTCGATGATTGTCGGTCGAGAGCGATGGGTACGACCGCGGGACACGTCGAAGGGAGCCGCAGTGAGTCTTTCCACCCTGCGTGCAGCGTCAACCGTTCCCGCCGTCGGGGCAACCCCGTTCGGGCCGTTCACCATGCGGTGGGCCGAGGTCGGCCCGGAGAACGCCCCCCGGGTGCTGTTGTTGCACGGCATCTACGCCGGCGCGCACAGCTACGAGTGGCGACGCCTCGCCCCGCTGCTCTCGACCGAGCACCGGGTCCGCACGCCCGACCTGCTCGGAACGGGTGAGAGCGACCGGCCCGAGATGGAGTACGGCCCGGAGATCGTGCAGGGCGCGGTCGAGGCCCTGATCCGCGATGCCGGGGCGTCGGCGCACGTGGTGGCGAGCTCGCTCACCGGCGCATACGCATTGCGGGCTGCGGCCTCCGGGGTCCCGATGGCGTCGCTGACCCTCATCACCCCCACGGGCCTCCGCGCCCGGTCGGACGAGGACCGCGCCGACCGATCGTCGCTGCCGTACCACCTCTTCGCCCGGACGCCCCTCGGTGACGCGCTGGTGTGGGCCCTCACGTCGTCGCCATCGGTGTCGTGGTTCGAGCGCCACAAGACCTATCGGGACCCGCAGTTCCTGACCGGTGACGAGCTTCGCGAGACCCGCCGCGCCGGCCGTGAACGGGGCGCTCGCCACCTCCAGCTGGCCTTCCTGTTCGGCCGGCTCTCGGTCGAGCTCGACCCGTCAGAGGTGGAACGCGTCCGCCCAACGGTCGTGTGGGGAGCCGGCCAGGGGTTCACGAGCGACAAGGAGCAGCTGCGATGGCGAGAGGTGGGCGCGAAGGTGCACCAGGTCGACAGCGGGCTGCCCCAGGTGGAGGAGCCAGGTCGGCTGATGGGGCTCCTCGCGTTCTCGGGCACCTGACGGGCGCCGCCTCGACCCCGAGCGCCCCTCGATCTCGTTCGCGGCACGGATCACGGTGACGTGGTTCGATGTGACGTGGTTCGATGTCGTCCGTGATCGACCAAGACACCCTGAGTCATCGGGCACGCAGCCTGGCCTCCGCCCTCGAACCGATCGCCGGGCAGGTGTACTTCTCCCCGGAGTGCCACCAGGCCTACGCGACGCTCGGCTTCGCTCCCAGCCCGGGCACGACGGCGGAGGGGGTGCACCTCCCCGACGGCGCGGCCTACTTCACCAGTCGCGGCTCGGTGATGGGGCAGGTCCCGGGCGAAGTCGTGGCCTCCGCGTTTGCCGTGTTCAACCCGGAGGTCGTCGTCCCGCTCGTGGCGTACGGATGGAGCCTCACCGATGCGGCGACGATCTGCTCGGCCCGGACCGAGGGAGCCGTCGGCCAGCTCGAGCGGATCCTCGGCCCCGATCCCGACGGTGTCGAGCAGGCACGTGACCTGCTGGCGCGTGCCGTCGAGCCCCTGCGACCCGAGGGCAAGCCGCTCTACGCAGGGTTGCGCTCGCTCGGGCTTCCCGGTGAACCGCTGGCCGACGTGTGGCGGCTGACCGACATGCTCCGCGAGTTCCGCGGCGACGCTCACACTGCGGCGTGGACGACGGCGGGCTTCGATGCCACCGAGATCGGCCTCACCACCGAGCTGTACTGGGGTCTGCCCATGCGGACCTACGTACGGACCCGGGCATGGTCCGAGGCCCAGCTCGACGAGGCGACGACCCGCCTCGAGGAGCGCGGCGTCCTTGACGGCGAGGGGTTCACCCCGACCGGACAGGAGGAGCGGGAGCGGGTCGAGACCGAGACCGACGCGCAGTGCCGCCCGTTCGTGGAAGCCCTCGGCGACGACTTCGACGAGCTGGTCGCGATCCTCACTCCCTGGGGGGCGGCGGTCCGCGACGCGGCCGGCTACCTCCCCAGCGGTCCACACGACCTGGCTCGCTCGCGCTGAACGAGCCGTAGTCGAGCGACGTCAGCGACCGATGTGGTCGTTGGCCGTGGCGCCGCGGACGCTCTCGACCACCCGCGGCGCCTGCTCCTTCAGATGCTCGGCGTACTCGGCGCCCTTCTCCTTGGCGTGCTCGGCGTACTCGGCGCCCTTCTCCTTGGCGTGCTCGGCGAGCTCGGCGCCCTTCTCCTTGGCGTGCTCGGCGAGCTCCGCCCCCTGTTCCTTCGCGTGCTCGGCCGCCCGATGGGTGCCACTGCCGACTCGCTCGAACACGTCGAGCACGACGCCGACCGCGGCTCCAGCGAACGAGCCGATGACGAGGCCTTTCCACACGTTCCTCATGGCGGACCCATACCCGGCGGAGCGGTGGCCGAGTCACGGGGTGTCTCCCGCAGGCACGAAACGGGTAACCCGCGGTCGTGCCCGACGCGCCGAGCGACGACCCCACCGACGACCCGATGCTCACCGAGCTCCGGCGCCTCGCCGACGCGGGCTACGACGCGCAGTTCAAGGCCGGCGACCGCGGGCAGGTCGACTGCCTCACCTGTCGTCGGTCGTTCCCTGCGTCCGCCCTCGATGCCGACCGGCTCATCCGCCTGGAAGGTGCCTCCGACCCGGCGGACATGGTCGCGATCGTTCCCGCCGAGTGCCCGCACTGCTCGGCGCGGGGCCCGCTCGTCCTCTCCTACGGACCGTCGTCGGAGATCGAAGACGTCGACGTGCTCAGCGGTCTGGAGCGAGAACCCGCTCCGCGGCCCGCTCCGCACGACTGAGCAGCCGGCTGCGCCGGGAGCGCTGCCAGGCCTCGTCGAGCGAGCCATCGGCATAGGCGTCCAGCACGCCGGGGTGCACGTACGACCTCCGCGCGACGGCACGGGTGTTGCCGAGCCGACGCGCGGCGACGTCGATCGCGTCCAGCACCGCACGGTCCGAGGCGGACCGACCCACCGTCGCGTCGGCCGCGGCGCCCGAAGGGTCGAGCTCGAGCGGTGAGGTGGCGAGTTGCTCGACCACCGTCGCCGTCGCACCCCAGGTGCGGAACGTCTTCACCGTGACCTCGTCGCCGGCGAGCCCGCGGAGGTACTCGTTGCACGCCGCCGAGTCGACGCGGGCCAGCTCGCCGGAATCGTCGAGGTAACTGAACACCTCGCGGCCGCCGAGCTCATGACAGCGGCGCACCATCGCGGCGAGACGTCGATCGGTCATCTTCACCTCGTGACGCTGGCCGCCCTTGCCGACGAAGTGGAATCGAAGCGTCGAACCGTTGACCTGCACATGGCGTCGGTAGAGGGTGGTGAGGCCGAAGGTCCCGTTCGCGCGCCGGTATTCGTCGTTGCCGACCCGGATCAGCGTCTGGTCGAGCAGCGCCATCACCAACGCCAGCACCTTCTCCTGGGGCATCCCGGGCCGAGACAGATCCGCGTCGATCGCGCGCCGCACCTCGGGGAGGACGGCGCCGAACTCCCTCAGCTGCTCGAACTTGGTGTCCTCGCGGATCTGACGCCAGTCGTCGTGATAGCGGTACTGCTTGCGGCCGCGGGCGTCACGGCCTGTGGCCTGGAGGTGCCCGGACGGGTCGGGACAGATCCACACGTCGCTCCACGCCGGCGGGATGGCCAGGCTGCGGATCCGGGCGATCGTCTCGTCGTCGAGCCGACTCCCCTCCGCGTCGCGGTAGCTGAACCCGCGGCCGGCGCGCCGACGCCGCAGGCCCGGCTCGACGTCGGAGCTGAACGCGAGGCCGGCCGACTCGAGCAGGAGCGCGTCCTCCGGATCCGGCTCGAGGAGCTCTGGCTCGAGGGGTGTCGATCGGGGCGGCACGGGCGGCAGGTACCCCGGACCACACCACTCCACACCAGCGGGTAGGGCGCGTCTCGACGGCTGTGGGTCTGGCTGATTCAGGCCTGGCCGATTCGGGTATGTGGGAGCGATGGACGCGACCAACAGCAGTACGCCGCCCGTGACCTCCGGGCTCATCCAGTTCCTCGAGTCGGAGGAGACGCTCGACCGCGCGACGACCGTCCTCGACCAGGTGGCGGCCGCGCTGCCGCCGGCGATCAAGAAGGCATTCGGCGATCAGTGGCTCGGACATCCCCTGCACCCGGTCCTCACGGACCTGCCGATCGGGTGCTGGACCTCCGCGTTCGTGCTCGACTTCATCGGCGGCCGGTCGGCGCGCCCGGCGGCCCGACGCCTGGTCGCCCTCGGGGTCCTCACCGCAGTGCCGACCGCGGTCGCCGGAGTGGTCGACTACTCGGGCATCGACGACACCGAGACGCGGCGCGTGGCCGCAGTGCACGCCATGGGCAACTCCGTGGTGCTCGCCACGTACGCCTTGTCGTGGCGAGCCCGTCGTCTCGGGCATCACTTCCGGGGCATGACCTGGGGAATCGTCGGCGGAGCGTTGGCCACCGGCACCGCGGCCCTCGGCGGCCACCTCGCCTTCGGCACTTCCGGGGGCGAGGTCGAGCCGGAGCTTCCCGACGACGAGCCCGCTACCGACGGTCTCGCGCAGTCGTCGAACGGCTGGCCCGCGACCGCCGGACCCGCCGGTCAACCCGTCGTCGCCGGCGGCGACGTCTTCGATTGAACGAAACCTGACCAACCCGATTGACCTCGCGGACCGCGGGGTACGAAACGAGCGCTCGAGCGTCCGGAGGACGAGATGGCCGACAGAAACACCGCCGGGAAGCCGACCGGTACCCGGAAGACCGCGGCGAGAACGTCGCCGGCGAAGCCGACCCCCGCCGGGAAGGCGAAGCCGACCCCCGCCGGGAAGGCGAAGCCGACCCCCGCCGGGAAGGCGAAGCCGACCCCCGCCGGGAAGGCGACGAAGGTGAGCCCGAAGAAGCAGACCGCCGCCATTCGCAAGGCGACGAAGGAGCTCGTGGCCGACGTCGGCACCCCGGAGAAGGAGCGCCTCGCCCCGAGCACGAACGGCAAGGTCGGGTCACCCGCACGCGACGAGGCAGTGGCGCCCGCGTGGGCACAGCGGGGGTCAGCGCTGACGACCTCCACGGGTGTCGGTGTCGACGACACCGACAACAGCCTCAAGGTCGGCGCTCGCGGTCCCGCGTTGCTCGCCGACTTCCACCTGCGTGAGAAGGTGATGCACTTCGATCACGAGCGCATCCCCGAACGGGTCGTGCACGCACGCGGAGCAGGGGCACACGGTCACTTCCGCGTCACCGATCCGATCGACGACCTGACCTGCGCCCGGGTGCTCACCGACGCCAGCCTCGAGACACCGGTGTTCGTGCGCTTCTCCACTGTGGCCGGTTCTCGCGGTTCGATGGACACCGCGCGCGACGTCCGCGGCTTCGCGACGAAGTTCTACACCGAGGAGGGCATCTGGGATCTGGTGGGCAACAACATCCCGGTCTTCTTCATCCAGGACGGCATCAAGTTCCCCGACATCATCCACGCGGCAAAGCCCGAGCCCGACCGGGAGATCCCCCAGGCGGCGACCGCGCACGACACGTTCTGGGACTTCGCCGCCAACGCGAGCGAGACCACCCACATGCTCATGTGGACCATGTCCGACCGGGCCATCCCCCGGTCCTTCCGAACGATGGAGGGCTTCGGTGTCCACACCTTCCGGCTCTACGACGAGGCGGGCAACACGTCGTTGGTGAAGTTCCACTGGAAGCCGGTGGGCGGCGTGCACTCCCTGGTGTGGGAGGAGGCGCAGATGCTCGGTGGCATCGACGGGGACTTCCACCGTCGTGACCTGTGGGACGCGATCGAGTCGGGATCGGGCCCCGAGTACGACCTCGGCGTGCAGGTCTTCCCCGACGTCGAGGACCAGATGTTCGAGGGCATCGACCTGCTCGACTCGACCAAGCTCGTGCCCGAGGAGCTCGCTCCGGTGCGCGTCGTCGGTCGACTCACACTCGACCGGAACCCGACGAACTTCTTCGCCGAGACCGAACAGGTCGCGTTCTGCACGGCGCACGTTCCCCGAGGGATCGACTTCACCGACGACCCGCTGCTCCAGGCGCGCAACTTCTCCTACCTCGACACCCAGCTCACCCGCCTGGGAGGGCCGAACTTCGACCAACTCCCGATCAACCGGCCCCGCTCGCCGGTCAACACGAACCAGCGCGACGGCTTCGGCCAGCAGGCGATCCACGAGGGCGTCGTGACCTACACCCCGACCGCGATCGCCGATACCAACGGCAGCGTCGGCTGCCCCTTCCACGTCGGGGCTGCCGGCCAGGTGCACGTGCCGCGACCGGTCGAGGGCCGCATCGTCCGGGAACGGCCGCAGTCGTTCGACGACCACTTCAGCCAGGCGACGATGTTCTGGAACAGCATGAGCGAGGTCGAGCGCGATCACATCGTCGGCGCATTCTCGTTCGAGCTCGGCAAGTGCGTGCGCCGCGACGTTCGCGAGCGGATGCTCGTCAACCTCGCCAACGTCGACGGCGAGTTGTGCGAGCGCGTCGCCACCCACCTGGGCCTCGAGGCACCCGCCGGCACCGTCGCTGCCGACGCCGGCCGCTCCCCCGCCCTGTCCCAGGTACAGCCCCTCGACTGGCCGATCGACGGCCGGGTGGTGGGCGTGCTCGTCGACGACGGCGTCGACGCCGCCGCGGTCGACCAGCTCCGCACAGAGCTCGGGAAGCGGTCGGCGACCCTCTACGTGATCGCCGGTCACCGTGGCACCATCGTGGGGAAGGACGGATCGCTCGCCGTCGACCGGGCCGTGATGACGACCCGCTCGGTCGAGTACGACGCCCTCGTCATCGCCGGCGGCTCAGGGCGGGCCGTCGCCGCCGACCCGAACACCGCGGTCGCGCTCGGCGAGGCCTACCGCCACCACAAGACGATCGGCGCCTGGGGCGACGGGGTCGATGCCCTCGATGCCGCTCGCCTCGATGTCAGCGCCCCAGGCGTCGTGATCGCGGCCGAGGGGGGGCGGGGGTTCGGTCGAGCCATCTGCGACGCCCTCGCGCGCCACCGGCACTGGGAGCGGCAGCCCACGCCGGTGCCGCTCGCCCTCGACGCATGAACCCGATCACGAAGGGAGTCGCGCCATGACCGACGAGCCAGACGTGAGCGATACCGACGTCGACCCGCGACCCGCCGAGTCGCGTGAGGCGAACCCCACCGGTCCCGGGGACGCGGATGCGGCCGCCGACCAGGTCGAGCGACTGGGCCGGCACTCCGAACCCCAGTCCGGGACCGACCCGGCCCCTTCCGAGGCGCCGGGCGCGCCGAGCCCTGAAGACGGTACGGACCAGTGAGCGACCTGCCGGAGAGCCTCATTCCCGAGGACAACCAGCCCGGCCACCACCCGGAGGTGGAACAGGACCGACCGACCGAGCCGCCCGCGCTGTGGCGTCTGCACCACGGCGAACCGCACACGGTCCCGTACCGGTTCGAGGGGTGGGTGGGTCTCGCCGCGAGGGCGTTCGGCGTCCGCCCGGACCGCGACGGCCTGCGTCTCGGCGGCGGCCTCGTGGTGATCACGTATGGCCCGTGGCGGCTCGAGACCGAGCTCGACAACGTCGCATCGGTCGCGGTGACCGGACCGTACGCGATGGTGAAGGTCATCGGGCCGCCGCACCTGTCCCTCGCCGACCGTGGGATCTCCTTCGCCACCAACGATCGAGCCGGTGTGTGCCTGCGCTTCCACGAGCCGGTGCCGGCGGCGTTGCCGTGGGATGGGCTGCGCCATCCCGGCGCGACGGTGACCATCGACGACCCGGAGCGGGTCGAGGCACTCCTCGTCGATCACCTCGTCGCCAGCTGACAAGCTGCGCTCACCGGCCCGGGGCGCCGGTGGATCAGAGGGGTCCGGGTGACGGAGCTGCAGGAGAGCGACGACGACCTCGGCTCGAACGCCGCCAAGTTCGTGCCCCGGTCCGGCGAGACATGGCGCGACCCGTTCCCGATGTACGCGGCACTGCGCGACCACGACCCGGTCCACCATGTGGCCGACGGCGACTACTGGGTGCTGTCGCGGCATGTGGACGTGTTCGCGGCGGCCCGTGACACCGAGAGCTTCTCGTCGGCGTCGGGCCTGACGTTCACCTACGGCGAGATCGAGCGGTTGGGCATCGCCGACGCGCGTCCGTTGGTGATGATGGACCCGCCCGATCACACCGCGTTCCGTCGCATGGTGGCTCGCGGGTTCACCCCTCGGCAGGTGGCCGAGATCGAGCCCGAGGTCCGGCGCTTCGTCGTCGAGCGCCTCGACCGGCTCCGCGAGTCCGGCACCGGCGACCTCGTCGCCGAGCTGCTCAAACCGCTGCCGAGCCTGGTCGTGGCCCACTACCTCGGCGTGCCGGCCGCTGACCGCGACCGGTTCGACGGGTGGACCGACGCGATCGTGGCCGCCAACGCACTCGGCGACCCACTGGCCGCGACCACCGCCGTCGCCGAGCTGTTCGACTACTTCTCCCACCTCGCCGAGCTCCGGCGGACCGACCCCCGGGACGACACGATCTCGCAGCTCGTACTGGCCGGGGACGGCGACGAGCCGGCGGAGCTCATGCAGGTGCTCGGCTTCGCGTTCACCATGGTCACCGGCGGCAACGACACCACCACCGGCCTCCTCGGCGGCGCGGCACAGCTGCTCACCGAGCGGCCCGACCAGCGGCAGATGCTGATCGAGTCGCCCGAGCTGATCGCCGACGCAGTCGAGGAGCTGTTGCGGCTGACCTCACCGGTGCAGGGCCTGGCCCGACTCACGACCCGCGACGTGGAGATCGACGGCACGGTCGTGCCCGAGAGCCGCAAGGTGCTGCTGCTCTACGCCGCGGCAAATCGCGACGAGCGCGCCTACGGCGACGACGCAGCCGAGCTCGACGTCACCCGCCGGCCCCGGAGAATCCTCACGTTCAGCTACGGCGCCCATCACTGCCTCGGCGCTGCCGCGGCGCGCCTGCAGGGTCGCGTCGCCCTCGAGGAACTGCTCGCCCGCCTGCCCGACTTCTCGGTCGACGCCGCGGCGGGCGAATTCGCCCCGGGCCACTTCGTCCGCCGCTACCAGCGCCTTCCGTTCACCGCGGCCTGACGGTCGCCGGCGCTCAGTCGCGAGCCGAGCGGTAGGCGGCGACGATCGGTTCGAGCTCGGTCGGGGTGGCACCGTGCATGATCACGCCGTCGCAGCCCAGGTCGAACTGGTTGCGGACAGCCGCGACGCACTGCTCGGGGGTCCCGGTGGCACTGGGTTCGAACCACTCGTCGGGCAACAGCGTGGCGACATGCTCGAGCTGCTCGGTGGTGCCCGAGATGTCGAGGCCCGCGACGCTCTGCACGACCGGGTCGGCCCGGAACCGCTCGAGCACCGCTGGATCCCAGTGGTTGGTCCGCACCAGGAGGTCACCGTAGCCCTGCAAGTACGTGCCGAGCCGCCCGACCGACTTCTTGAGACGGCGATCCTCGGGCAGGTGGTCGCCGATCGTGGCGAAGCACGACCACACCTTCACGCTCGCCGGGTCGCGGCCGGCCTCCTCGGCTGCGCGGCGGACGGTCTCCACGCACCGCGCCGTGGTCTCGTCGGTGAAGTAGGTGTGCAACACCACCTCGTCGAAGCAGCGTCCGGCCAGCTTCAGCGTGTTCGGGCCGAACGCCACGACGTTCATCGGGAGGTGCTCGTCGAGCGTGGCGTCGAGGTGCAGCAGGGGAAACCTCCCGGCCGGTCCGTCGTGGCCGAAGATGACCTCGCCGTGGAACAGCCGACGCAGCAGCTCGGTCGCGTCCTCCATCTGCGCGGTGGTGATCCGGTCGATGCCGTAGATGTCCTGCAACGCCGGCACGCCGCGACCGAGGCCGAGCACGAAGCGACCGCCAGTGAGGCTCTGCATCGTGCGGGCGAACCCGGCGGTGACCATCAGGTGGCGGGTGTTGTGGTTGGTGGCGGCGGTCTGGATGCGGATGCGCTCACTCACGGCGCCGGCCGCGCCGCAGAGGACCGCGGCCTCCTTCTTGTTGTACCGCTCGGAGATGAAGACGTTGCCGAACCCCATCGCCTCGCCGGCGATCACCTCGCCGACGAGGTCACGGGAGCTGTCAGGTTGGCCGGCCAACGCGTAGAAGCCGAGTTCGTCGAGCACAGGGTTGGCGTCCATCCCCGCATCCTGCCCGACGGGCGCTGCAACGCCGAACAGAACGGGTCTCGCCCACACCCACGAACATGCGCTGCTCAGTCACGCATGTGCGAGTGAACAGCGCATGTCCGCAGATGCGGGGGGCATGGAGTCGTCGGTCTCAGTACAGGTCGAAGGTCTGTGTGCCCAGCGCGAGGGTCTGCGGCGGCAATGGGATCGTGAGGCCGGCGATGCCCGGGAGCACCAGCCCGATCCCGGTGATCGTCACCGTCGGGTTCTCGAGCGTCAGCACGCCGCTCGCCAGGTCGAGCTGCGCGTTCTGCAGGTGCGCCTGCGCCGGGATCACCAGGACGACGGCCGTGGGGAATACCACGCCACCGCACGAGAGGGCCAGGGCGGGCAGGAACACCTCGACCGCCGGGATGTTCACACTCACGTTCGGGACGTTGATGACGCCCTGCAGCGGATTGATGCCGATGCTCGGCACGGTGACCGTCGCCCCGTTGATGGCGACGTCCGGCGGGTCGTACCCGACGTTGCAGATGCCGCCGAGGAGCGGGATCACCTGCGGAGGATTGTCCGTCATGATCGGCGGCAGCGGGACGGTCCACGGACCGTTGATGTTGATCGTGCCGTCCGGCGTGCAAGCCGTGGCCGAGATCGCCATCACGGCGCCGGCCGCCAGGCTCAGCAGGCGGATGCGGGTGGAGCGGCGCGAGCCGCGGTGAGTCGGTGCGTTCATGTAGGGCCCCCTTCCGACGAAGGTGCTTCTACCCGCAGTCTTCGCCGCCCAAACCAAGATGAATTTGTTTCTTCTGGTCAGCGGTCTCGGCTCGTCGAGGAGGCGCCCGCCGGGACCCGGCGGCGCGAGAACACCATGGCCTCGTCCTCGAGACCGCTCAGCTTGAGCGCCCGGTAGTCGCGCACGTAGTTCTGGTGCACCTGCCAGGGGAATCGGTCGCCCGACTTCGGCAGCAGGTCGAGCGATCGCTGGATGTAGCCCGAGGACAGGGCGAGCATCGGCGCACCGCCGACCTGCCCGCTGGTGTTGCGCGGCGTGCACACCTCCACGCCGGTGGCGCGCATGTGGTTGAGGAGCCGGCACACGTAGTCGCAGGTGAGGTCGGCCTTCAGCGTCCACGACGCGTTCGTGTAGCCGATCGCGAGCGCCAGGTTCGGCACGTCCTCGAGCATCATCCCCTTGTAGGCGAGCCGCTCGCCGGGGTCGACCTTCTGGCCGTCCACCGACAGCTCGATGCCGCCGAGGAACAACAACTCGAGGCCGGTCGCAGTCACGATGACATCCGCGTCGAGCTCGGTGCCCGACTCGAGCAGCAGGCCCCGCTCGGTGAACGTGACGATGCGGTCGGTCACGACCGACGCCGCGCCCGATCGGATGGCCTTGAACAGATCGCCGTCGGGCACCAGGCACATGCGCTGGTCCCACGGGTCGTAGCGGGGAGTGAAGTGGGTCGCGACGTCATAACCGGGCGGAAGCCGGCGCTCGACGCCTTTGCGGAGCATGCGCTTGACGAGCTCCGGCCGGCGCCGGCTGAGCTGGTACATGCCCTGCGTGGCCAACGCGTTCATCCACTTGTTGGCGGGGCCCGAGACCCTCGCCGGCAACCGGCGCCGCAGGAAGTTGGCGATCGCGTTCTCCTCGGGCATCGACACGATGTAGGTGGGCGAGCGCTGCAGCATCGTCACGTGCGCCGCGGTCTTCGCGAGCGCCGGTATCAGGGTGACCGCCGTCGCGCCGCTGCCGATGACCACGACTCGCCGACCCGTGACGTCGAGATCCTCGGGCCAGTGCTGAGGATGGACGATCGTTCCATCGAAGCGGTCGGTGCCCTCGAAGTCGGGGAGGTACCCGTGGTCGTAGCGGTAGTAGCCCGAGCACGAGAACAGGAACCCGCAGGTGAGCTCGACGGTCTCCGCGACTGCGCCGGTCTCAGGATCGGTCCGCTGGGCGCTGACGTGCCACCGGGCGTCGTCCTCGGACCAGTCGGCCGAGACGATCCGGTGGTGGAAGCGGATCTTGGCGTCGATCCCTTCGGCGGCGGCGGTGTCGCGGATGTAGTCGCGGATCGACTCGCCGTCCGCGATCGCCTTGTCGCCGGACCACGGCCGGAACGGGTAGCCGAGGGTGAACATCTCGGAGTCCGAACGGATGCCGGGGTACCGGAACAGGTCCCAGGTTCCGCCGATGGCGCCACGGGCCTCGAAGATCGCGTACGTCGCCCATGGGCACTCGGTCTGGATGTGGTGAGCGGCGCCGATGCCCGAGAGGCCGGCGCCGACGACGAGCACGTCGAGGTGCTCGACGCTGGGCTCGGTGCCGGGCTCCTCGCTCATGGCCGCACAACCTGTCATCACCGCGGCGTGGGTCACGCCGCGCTGGTGGCGTGCAGCTTGTCGTTGAGGGAGCCGTCGGCGCCGAAGAGCACCTCACGCCAGCGCGCCACGAGCTCGGTGGTGTCGTGGTCGTCGGGATGGAAGTCGGCCCGCTCGTAGTCCTTGAG
>DATEEV010000063.1:0-6060 GCA_035281005.1 Microthrixaceae bacterium
GCCACTCGACCGCCGGTCTGCTCGCTCGCACCCTCCTGGCCCTCGATGAGCACCGAGACCGCGACCTGGGCAGGAGCGCCGGGGGGACCGGCGAACGCGACCAGCCACGCGTGCGACCGGGGCGGGTCCGTCCCGAGCTGCGCCGTGCCCGTCTTGGCGCCCACCTCGAACCCCGGGATCGCCGCACGACTCGCCGTCCCCTCCGTCACGACGCCGAGCATCGCGTTGCGCACCGTGGCCGCCGTCGACGACGACACCGGCGTGCGCCAGACGTTCGCCTCGTAACGACTGACGAGCCCACCGTCGGAGTCCTCGACCCGGTCGAGGACGTGGGGCGCCATCGTCGGACCACCGTTCGCGATCGAGGATGCGACCAGCGCCATCTGCAGCGGGGTCGCCGCCACGTCGAACTGACCGATCGACGCCTGGGCCAGTGCCGGTGTGTTCTCGTACACGTCGGCCCAGCCGGGCGTGGTGCTGGCTCGCACCCGGGCGCCGTAGTCGGTCGGGAACACCGAGTCGGCGGGCTGGGGCAGGTCGATCGGCGGGTGGTCGTTGAAGCCGAACTCCTCGGACTCGCCGACCATGATGTCCGGCCCCAGCACCTCGGCGCCCATCTGCGCGAACGAGGTGTTGCACGACTGGCGCAGGATGACGTCGAGGGTCCCGCCGCACGCCGCGCCGTCGAAGTTCGAGATCGGCCGGCTCGTGAGCGGCGGCGTGTACGACCGCACCACGGGGAAGGCCGGCTCGGTGACGGTGACCTTGCCCGAGTCGACGCCGGCGGACGCCGTGACGACCTTGAAGGTCGAGCCCGGGAAGAACCTCTCCCGGTAGGACTTGGCCAGCAGGGGCTTGTCGGGATTCGCCTGGAGCAGCTCGCGGCTGGCGCGGGCGATCTTCTCGTCGTTGGACGACACGAAGTTCGGGTCGTAGCTGGGGAACGACCACATCGCCAGGATCGCCCCGGTGCGCGGGTCGAGCGCCACGACCGAGCCCTTGCGCTCGCCGAGCTGCTGGCGGGCGACCTCCTGCACATCGGCTCGCAGCGACAGCACGACGTTGCCGACCGACGAGCGCTCGACGAACGGGTTGGCGAAGCCCTCGAGCTGCAACGCGGCGATCCGTCCGGCGAGCTCGTCGTTGTAGGTCCGTTCGACGCCGTCGGAGCCGAACATGATCGAGTAGTAGCCCGTGATGTGCGCGAACTCGTCGCCCTCGGGATATTCGCGCTGGAACTGGTACTGGCCCTCCACCTCGCGCGAGCGCGCCAGCAATGTCCCGTCGATCGTCGAGATCGTGCCGCGGGGGTTGTTGAAGTCGGCCTCGACCTGACGGTTGTTGTCGGGCCGCTCGTTGTACGCGTCTGCGTCGAGCACCTGCACCTGGTTCAATCGGAGAAAGAGGATGCCGTAGATCACGAGCACGGCGATCGTCAGCCGACGGATCTGCCGGTTCACGAGTCAACCCCGCTCATCGCTGCGCACCCATGAGGGCTCCTCAGCCTCGGGCCAGCACGGTCGTGCGGTCGTCCGCCGCGTCCAGCGCCGGCAATTCGGCCTCGTCGCTCAAGCGCACGAGCAACGCGATGATGATCCAGTTCGACACGAGAGACGAGCCGCCGTAGGAGACGAACGGCAGCGTCACCCCGGTGAGCGGGAGCAGCCGGATGACGCCGGCCATGATGATGAAGCTCTGGATCGCGACGAGCGAGGTCAGGCCGGTCGCGAGCAGCTTGGCGAACGGGTCGGCCGCCGTCGTGGCGACCCGGAACCCCCGACCCACGATGAGCAGGTAGCTCACGACGATCGCGGTGGCGCCGGCGAGGCCGAGCTCCTCGCCGATGATGGCGAAGATGAAGTCGGTCTCCTGGTAGGGGATGCGGCCGTCGATGCCGAGGCCGAGGCCAGTGCCCCCGAGGCCGCCCCACGCCATCGCGTAGGTGGCCTGGACGATCTGGAAGCCCCCATCGAGGGGGTCCTGCCACGGGTCGAGCCACATGTCGACGCGCAGCTGGACGTGTTCGAACGCCGAGTAGGCGAGGAACGCTCCGGCGGCGAAGAGCAGCACCCCGACGATCAGGTACGACAGGCGACCGGTCGCGACCCACAACATCGTGATGAACAGGACGAAGAACAACAGCGCGGAGCCGAGGTCCTTCTCGAAGATCATCACGACGAGCGACACGCCCCACGCCACCAGCAGCGGAGCGAGGTGCTTCGGCTCGGGCATGACGAGCGGGCCCAGGCGGAACGTGGCCATGCTCAACAGCTCGCGCCGTTCCACCAGATAGGCCGCGAAGAAGATCGCCAGGGCGATCTTGGCGAACTCACCCGGCTGGAAGCTGAGCGGGCCGATCCTCGTCCAGATGCGCGCCCCGTTGATCGAGACGCCGACAGCAGGCAGCAGCGGAAGGACGATCAGGATGACCCCCGCCAACAGGATCGTGTAGCGCATGCGGGCCAGCGTGCGGACGCGCCGCACGAAGGCGAGGGTGAGCACGAACGCCACCATGGCGACGGCGGTCCACGCGGCCTGCTGTCCCGCGAGGTCGTCGTCGAGGCGCGCGATGAACACGTAGCCGAGACCGTTCAGCAGCGCGGCGAGCGGAACGAGCATGGCATCGGCGCGCGGTGCCAGGCGACGGATCGCGACGTGAGCAGCGACGAAGAGGGCGAAGAGCACCGCGAGGAACGGCACGATGTCGGCGGGTAGCGACGCTGACCGGCCGAGGCTGGCGAGGGTGTAGGCCGCCCCGATCACGACCATCGCGACCACGAGCAGCCCGAGCTCGGTGGAGCGTCGACGTCGGGCGACCGCGTCCTCCCCGGCCGACATCGCGCCGCGATCGGCGGCGGTCGTCACGGCGTCCCGGGCGTCGGGCTCGCGGGCGGGACCGTCAGGTCCGCGGGCGCGGGAACCGTGGTCGCCACGAGGGTCGTGGTGGGGGCCATCGTGGTGGGGGCCGTCGTCGTGGTGGTCGTGGTCGTCGTCACCGCCTCGCGCAGGTTGTCGATGATGCGCCGCGCGGCGGCGATGCTGCCGACCTCGCGGTTGGCATCGACGATCTCGACCTGGGCGTCGGTGAGCTGGCCCATCCGGATCTCGGTGCGCTCCTCGATCGTCGGATCGAACCACAGCAACGATCCGTTGCGGCCTTGGAAGACCACCACCCGCCCGCGGTCGTTGCCGACGAAGTACGTCGACCGGGCGGTGTACGCGATCGCGGCGAACGCCATGCCGAACACGGCCAGGAGCGCGAGCACGAAGACCAACGTTCGCCACCGACCCTCGCGCCGACGGGCCTTCGGCCCTGGAGACGGCATCTCGTCGTTCGCGTCCGTGTCGAGCTCGCCCGCCTCGAGCTGGTCGTCGGTGAGTTGATCGGGCCGGAGTTGAGCGGCACCGACCGCGGCGCCGAGGCCCACCTCGGGAGCCGTGATGCGCAACACGCGCGAACCGATCGGCGCACCGTCACCGTCGTCGTCGCCGACCGCGTCGACGATGAGGACGGTGATGTTGTCGCGGCCCCCGGCGTCGTTGGCGAGCCGGACGAGCTCGGCGGCGGCTTCGCTCGGGTCGGCCAGGCGCCGCAGGACTGCCGAGATCTGGTCGTCCTGCATCTCGTTGACGAGACCGTCGCTGCACAACAGCAGGCGGTCGCCCGCCACGATGGCGACCTCCCACGCGTCGACGTCGACCGCGGAGTCGATGCCGAGGGCGCGAGTGACCACGTTGCGGCGGGGGTGGGACGCCGCCTCATCGGGACTGAGCGAGCCTTCCCTCACCATCGTCTCGACGAGGCTGTGGTCCTCGGAGACCTGGAGGAACTCGTCGTCGTGATGCAGGTAGACGCGCGAGTCGCCGACGTTGACCACCGCGACCTGCGCCGGCTCGCCGGCGCTCATCAGCCCGACGGCGCAGAGGGTGGTTCCCATCCCGGCGAGGTCGAGGTCGGTGACGCTGCGCTGGAAGACCGCCGTGTTGGCCGCCTGGACCGCGGCGATCAGGTCCTCCGTGGTCGGCTCGACGATCGCCTGGCGCATGGCCTCGAGCGCCTCGTGAGAGGCGACATCGCCGGCCTGGTGACCGCCCATGCCGTCGGCGACGGCGAAGAGTCCCTCCGCCACGAGGAACGAATCCTCGTTGACCAGCCGGGCCCGGCCGACGTCGGTCGCTGCGCCGGCGACGAGCCGGATCACCGGACCTCGAGCTCCACGTTGCCCAGCTGGATCTTGTCCCCGACCTTCAGCACCGAAGGCCCGGTGACCTTCCGTCGGTTGAGGTAGGTGCCGTTCGTCGAGCCGAGGTCCTCCACCATCCACGATCCCTCGCGGCCATAGACGCGCGTGTGGACCGCCGACACGTACCCGTCGTCCACCACGATGGTGCACCCTGGCGAGCGGCCGATCGTCATCTCGGCTGCGAGCGGGTGATCCGAGCCGGCGAGCTCGGCGGGAGCGACGACCGAGAGGCGGGCGGGGTTGGCCTTGCGAGGCGAGGTGCGGCGCGATCTCGACTTGGCGGGGGTCGACGCGGTCACCGCCGGCGCCCGTCCCTTGGCGACCGCAGGCTCGCGCACGTCGGTCCACACGGCCCGCAACACCCTGAGGAAGAACAGGTAGAGCAGCGCGAGTAGCAGGAACTTCAGAATGGTGAGCAGTTGCTCCGGCACCGAGTCGAGAGCCTACCGGCGCACTGTCGACCCGCCGGTTTCAGGGGTGGCCCGATCCTTGGCGCGAACGGGCCCGCTCAGGACTGGTCGAACCTGAACACGGTGTTGCCGAAGCGCAGTTCGTCACCGTCGACCAGTTCGCGCTCGGCGACGCGTGCGTTGTTGACCTTGGTGCCGTTGGTCGAAGCCAGGTCGACGAGCATGAAGCCATCGCCCGACGGGCGGATCTCGGCATGGCGGCGGCTCACGTTGGGATCGGCCAGCACGATGGTGCAGTCGGGTTGGCGACCGATGCTCACCACGTACTCACCGAGCGGGACGCGCTGACCGTCGGGGAGCACGACCGCACCCACTGCGGCGCCGTCCTCGGGCTCCTTGAAGCGAGAGGTGAGGCGGAACAGGCCGGCGCGGACCTTCTCCCCCACCTCGAGCTCGACCTCGACCGGCCCGGCGAAGGCGTACTGCTCGTCGCGAGCGTGCTCACGTGCGGCGTCGGCCAGGTCGCGGCGGAGGTGGTTCACCATCTCGGCGAGTTGGTCGTAGTCGGCCTCGGACAGCTCGAACGTGAAGGCGTTCGGGACCATCGTGCGCCCGCTGACCCCGACCGTCCGGTTCGCGTCCATGTCGCGAACGAGCTTGCGGCCGAGCTCGACGGGCCGCAGACCGGACCTGAAGATCCGGCCGAAGAAGCCCTCGATGCCGTTCTCGAGTCGCTGTTCGAACGAGCTGATGCCCACGCCGCGAGGTTAGCGGCGCCGCGCGAAGCGCCTTCAGGACGGGCGGAACGCCGTTGGGGAGGCCGCGAGGTGTCGCGCTAACGTGACCCGGCCCTCTCGCGGGAGTGGCGGAATTGGCAGACGCGCAGGATTCAGGTTCCTGTGTCCGAAAGGACGTGGGGGTTCAAGTCCCCCCTCCCGCACTCCTCCCAGGCGCCATCTACTTCAGTCGACGCTGGACGCGCGACCGACGAGGAAGTAGGTCGCCATCTCGCCCTTGCCCTTGATCTCGATCGGTGATCGGGGCTCGAACTCGAAAACGCCCGGGGCCGCCCGGACGACCTGCTCGGTCACCTGCACCCGACCTGGGACGCCGTGGGACTCCATCCGGCTGGCGGTGTTCACGGTGTCGCCCCACACGTCGTAGCTGAACTTGCGTCGGCCGATCACGCCGGCGACCACCGGGCCGGTGTCGATGCCGACCCGCAGCCTCAGCGGGACGCCGTCGGGGGTGGGGACCTCCCCCATCGCGTCGCGCATGTCGAGAGCGAGTTGGAGCAACGCCGAGAGGTGATCACTGCGGTACACCGGAAGACCCCCCACCACCATGTAGGCGTCGCCGATCGTCTTGATCTTCTCGAGGCCGTGCTCCTCGGCGAGCCGGTCGAA
>DATEEV010000064.1:0-3372 GCA_035281005.1 Microthrixaceae bacterium
GCCTCGTAGGGCGAGTCGATGCCGGTGAAGTTGGCGATCTCGCCCCGGCGGGCGCGGGCGTAGAGGCCCTTCGGGTCCCGCTGCTCGGCGACGTCGAGGGGCGTGTCGACGAAGACCTCGACGAACCGCGTTGGCCCGACGACCTTGCGGGCGAGCTCCCGCTCGGCGCGGAACGGCGAGATGAACGAGACCAGGACCACCAGGCCGGCGTCGGCCATCAACGCCGCGACCTCGGCCACCCGGCGGATGTTCTCGACGCGATCGGCGTCGGTGAACCCGAGGTCGTGGTTGAGCCCGTGGCGGACGTTGTCGCCGTCCAGGAGGAAGGTGTGGATGCCGAGCGCGTGGAGGCGCCGCTCGGTCAGGTTGGCGAGCGTGGACTTCCCGGATCCCGACAGGCCGGTGAGCCAGACGACGCCTCCCCGATGACCGTTCAGCGCGGCGCGGGCGTCGGCGGTCACGTCGAGCCGCTGCCAGCTGATGTTCTTCGAGCGTCGGAGTGCGAAGTGCACCAGCCCGGCGCCGACGGTGGCGTTCGTGACCCGGTCGATGACCACGAACCCGCCGAGGTCGCGGTTGTCGGCGTAGGGGTCGAACACGACCGGGCGATCGGTGGCGAGCGCGCACACCCCGATCTCGTTGAGCCGCAGCGTCCGGGCGGCCAGGTGCTCGAGCGTGTTGACGTTCACCGTGTACTTCGGCGCCGAGAACGTGACCCCGACCGTCTGGGTGCCGAGCTTCATGAGGTAGGGCCGGCCCGGGAGCATCTCGTCGTCGTGCATCCACACGACGTGCGCCTCGAACTGGTCGGCGACGTCGGCGGGCGCATCGTCGGCGCACAGGACGTCACCGCGGCTGACGTCGATCTCGTCGTCGAGAACGACGGTCACCGACTGGCCGGCCACGCCCTCGTCGAGGTCACCGTCGAACGTCACGAGGCGCGAGACGGTGCTCGTCCGGCCCGAGGGCAGGGCGCGCACGGCGTCGCCGCGGCGCACGCGTCCTCCCACGATCTGGCCGCTGAACCCCCGGAAGTCGAGGTCCGGTCGGTTCACCCACTGCACCGGCAGGCGGAACGGAGCGTCCGCCTCCCGCGCATCGATGGCGACGGTCTCGAGGTGCTCGATCAGCGTCGGCCCGGCGTACCACGGAGTGTTCGGGCTCGGCTCGACGACGTTGTCGCCGCGCAACGCCGACATCGGGATGCAGGTGATCTCACGGATGCCGAGCTCGGTGGCGAACGCCCGGTAGTCGGCCTCGATGGCGTCGAAGACGGCCTCGTCGTACCCGACGAGATCGAGTTTGTTCACGGCGACGACGACCTGGTCGATGCCGAGCAGCGACACGAGGAAGCTGTGCCTGCGGGTCTGGGTCAGCACGCCCTTGCGGGCATCGATCAGGATCACCGCCACATCGGCGGTCGATGCTCCGGTGACCATGTTGCGGGTGTACTGCTCATGCCCGGGCGTGTCGGCCACGATGAACTTCCGGCGCTCGGTCGAGAAGAACCGGTAGGCGACGTCGATCGTGATGCCCTGCTCGCGCTCGGCCGCCAGGCCGTCGACCAACAGGGCGAAGTCGAGGTCGCCGCCCTGGGTCCCCACCTGGCGGGAGTCGACCTCGAGCGCGGCGAGGTGGTCCTCGAAGACGAGGTGGGACTCGTAGAGCAGGCGGCCGATGAGGGTGCTCTTGCCGTCGTCGACGCTGCCGCAGGTGATGAAGCGGAGCAGGCTCTTGTGCTCGTGGACGCGGAGGTACTCGTCGATGTCCGACGACAGCAGCGCGTCGCGGGCATGGGCCATCAGAAGTACCCCTCCTGCTTCTTCTTCTCCATCGATCCCGACGAGTCGAAGTCGATCATGCGCCCCTGCCGCTCGGACGTGGTCGTCAGGAGCATCTCCTGAATGACCGCTGGCAGCGTGTCGGCCTCGCTCTCGACAGCGCCGGTCAGCGGGTAGCAGCCGAGGGTCCGGAAGCGGACGCTGCGCATCTCTGGCATCTCGCCTGACGCCAGCGGCATGCGGGCGTCGTCGACCATGATGAGCGTCCCGTTGCGCTCGACCACCGGCCGGGGGGCGGCGAGGTACAGCGGGACGATGGCGATGTCCTCGAGGTGGATGTACTGCCAGATGTCGAGCTCGGTCCAGTTCGACAGAGGGAACACCCGCATGGTCTCTCCGACGCTGCGCCGCACGTTGTAGGTGCGCCACAGCTCGGGTCGTTGCTGCTTGGGATCCCAGCGGTGCTGGGCCGAGCGGATCGAGAAGACGCGTTCCTTGGCCCGCGACTTCTCCTCGTCCCGGCGGGCGCCGCCGAACGCAGCGTCGAAGCCCCACTTGTCGAGCGCCTGTTTGAGGCCCTCGGTCTTCCACATGTCGGTGTGCACCGCGGATCCGTGGGTGAACGGGTCGATGCCCTGCGCCAGGCAGTCCGGGTTCTGGTGCACGAGCAGCTCCATCCCCGCGTCGGCGGCAGCCTGCTCGCGCAGCTCGTACATCGCCCGGAACTTCCACGTGGTGTCGACGTGCAGCAGCGGGAACGGCGGCACCGACGGGTGGAACGCCTTCTGCGCGAGGCGGAGCATGACCGAGCTGTCCTTGCCGATCGAGTACAGCATCACCGGTCGCTCGCTCTCGGCGACTGCTTCGCGCATGATCTGGATGCTCTCGGCCTCGAGGCGTTGCAGGTGGGTGAGCGGTGCGGTCACGAGTCCACCTCCCGGCAGGTGCGGATCACGGCGTCGGCGAGGTCGGGGCGACAGATCAACACGTCGGGTAGCCAGGGATCGGGCTGGTTGTAGCGCAGGGGTGAACCGTCGAGCCGCGACACGTGAAGGCCGGCCGCGGCCGCCACCGCGACCGGGGCGGCCGAGTCCCACTCGTACTGGCCGCCCGAGTGGGCGTACACGTCGGCGTCGCCGAGCACCACGGCCATCGCCTTGGCGCCGGCGGACCCCATCGGGACCAGCTCGGCGCCGAGCGTGCGCGCCAGGTGCTGGGCGTGCTCCGTCGGGCGGGTCCGGCTGACGACCAGTCGTGGGGAACCGTCGTGGCTCGGCCTCGCGCGGGGCGGTGCACCCGTGTCCAGCGTGAGGCGGCGCCCGGGCAACGCCACCGCCCCCGCTGCGAGCCCGCCGTCGACCACCAGGGCGACGTGCACGGCCCAGTCGTCGCGGGGAGGTTCGGCGAACTCACGGGTCCCGTCGAGCGGATCGATGATCCACACCCGGGGCGCGTCCACCCGCCGCTCGGTGTCGACGGCCTCCTCGGACAGCACGGCGTCGTCGGGGAACCGGCGGGCGAGCTCGGCCGCGAGGTGCGTCTCGGACGCCGCGTCGCCCGCGTCCCGGAGCGCCTCGCCGGTCAGCGGATC
>DATEEV010000065.1:0-2622 GCA_035281005.1 Microthrixaceae bacterium
CGTCGAGCCCGCCCGAGACCCGGGCGAGCAACGTGAAGAGCCGCATCTCCTCTGAGTTGGTGCCACAGATCAGCTCGATCCCGGCGGCGATGCCCTCGGCGAGTGCGGGCTCGGGCGCGACCGGCAACGTCGTGCCGTCGATGGTCGGCATGAACGGCAACGGCAGCGTGGCACGATCGCGGGATACGAGGTCGGCCTGGATCTCGGCGAACACCGCCGCGTCGACGTCGAGGAGGCCCTGCGGAGCGCTGACCCCGACCGCATCGAGCACCGCGCGGGCCACGCGCTCGCCCGCCTCGGAGGTGTGGATGTGGCGTGCCGCGCCGGACTGCGCGATGGCCCGCCGGAAGAGCCCACGCGACGCCGGGAGGGCGAGATGGGACGACACCGACATCGCCCCCGCGCTCTCACCGAAGATCGTGACGTTGTCGGGGTCGCCGCCGAAGGACGCCGCATGGCCGCGGACCCACTGCAGCGCGAGCGCCTGATCGGCGAGGCCGAGGTTCGCTGCTCCCTGCCACTCGCGGCCCCCGATCGCCTCGAGGTGGCAGAACCCCAGCGGACCGAGCCGGTAGTTGACGGTGACGACGATCACGCCGCGGTCGGCCAGACGGGCACCGTCGTACCAAGCGATCGAGCTCGAACCGGACGTGAACCCGCCGCCGTGGAACCAGACCATGACCGGTCGACGGTCGCCCGCGGCGAGCGTGGGCTCGCCGGTGTCGGGCGCCCACACGTTCAGGAACAGGCAGTCCTCGTCGCGCGGGCCCGGGAAGATGGCCAACGCCGACTTGGGCTGCACCGCGCTGGCGCCGAACTCGAGGGCGTCGCGCTCACCCGACCAGGGCTCGGCCGGAACCGGGGGACGGAACCGACGGGCGCCGACCGGCGCCTCGCCGTAGCGGATGCCCAGGAACGATGCGATCCCGCCCGCCGAGCTGCCGCGGAGCCGCCCGCTGGGCGTGTCGACGGACCTGGTCCTCGGCACTCCGGCCTCTGTGGTCGCGGTGATGGTCGCCATCGCAGAAATCCCCCCTCGGCGCGTGCTCAGCCGTTCGGCGTCTCGATCGCGTCGAGATCGATGTCCAGCGTCAGATTCGCCGGCCGTGCGTGCACGGCCGCGGCCTTCGTCGCGTTCGGCATGTTCGGTTGGGCCGGCGGCGCGGCCACCGTCTTCCAGTCCACGTCGGGCGGCGGCGGGCTGATCCGGGCCAGGATCGGCGACAGGTCGCCGAGATCGGTGTCGACGCCGTCCTCGCAGGGCATCTTCTCCTCGATCTCCTCGGGGAAGGAGTTGGTGAACTCGTTGTCCTCGTAGCAATTGCCGAACGGGCGCGACGGGTAATTCACGGTCAGGTACACGAGGTCCACCGTGTTGCCGGTGAAGCGATTGGCCCGCACCGTGTTGCGCTCGGGCTTGAACGTCGCGGGCTGCTCGGTCTCGGGATTCTCCGACGCGGGGAGGTCGGTGATCCCCACGCCGGCGTTGACATTGCCGCGGATCAGGTTCCGTTCGACGAGGTTTCCACTCACGCCAGCCAGCAGGACCCCATTGCCGAAGGCGACCGCAAAGCTCTCGCTGCTCGGCGCCTCGGCGCTGTTGTTGTCCTCGATGACGTTGCCGACGAGGGTCGTGCCCTGGTTCGGGTAGAGCGCCTCCGAGTACAGGCTGTTGGGCACGACGCCGGCGCGATTCTTCCGGAACTCCGAGTTGACGATGGTGACGCCCGTCGAGTTCGTGCCCGAGTAGCCGAGCATGTTCGTCTCGCTGACGAGGTCGGTGAGCACCGCGTCGCACGGGTTGCACTGCCCCACGTAGAACGCCGAATCGGGATGACCCGAGCCGTAGCTGTGCTCGAAGGTGCCCTTGGTCGAGTTGAAGGCGTACAGGCCGTACAGGCCGTTGTTGTATGCCGTCACGTACGAGACTCGGTACCCCTCGAGGATGACACCCTTCCCGTAGTCGCCGGTGAAGAACACGCCGTTGCCGTTGGCGTTGCGCACGGTGAGGTTCTCGACCGCCACCCCGTTCGAGAACACCTTGATGGCGTTGTCGCGCAGGAACTCGCCGTCGATGATCACCTCGTTGCGATCGGTGCCGCGGATGACGATGTCCTCGGTCTCGACGGTGACCTCCTCCTTGTAGACGCCGGGACTGACGAGCACGAGGTCACCGGGCTCGGCCGCGTCGACCGCCGCCTGGATCGTCTCGTGATCGCCCGGCACGGCGATGGTCGAACCGGTGCCGCCGTCGTCACCTTCGTCCCCCGAGTCGTCGCTGCAGCCCCCGGCGACGATGCCGATCGCGGCGGTGACCGCCAGTAGGAACCGGGCACACCCCCTCGCACGCGACGATCCACGGGCGGAGCACAAAGCCATGGTCGCTCAGCGTAGGCCGGGCCGGCGGCGTCAGGCTCCCTCGCCGTCAGCCGTCACGACACGGATCACGCCGGCCTGGCCGTTGAGGTTCTTCGTGCCGTGGATCGAGCAGTAGTAGGCGTAGTCACCGGCGTCGTCGAAGGTCGCCGTGTGGACCTGGCCCGGGCCGAAGTCGGCCCGATCGACGCCCTCGAAGGCGTCGTCCTCGACCGGGATGACGTTGTGGTCGTTGCGACCGTCGTT
>DATEEV010000066.1:0-3038 GCA_035281005.1 Microthrixaceae bacterium
TCGACGAACCGACTCGACGATGTCGGCGCTCCGCACCTCCTTGAGGAGATAGCCGGCCGCGCCGGCAACGATGGCCTCGAACATCGCCTCGTCGTCGGAGAACGAGGTCAGCATCAAGCAGCGAATCTCGGGGTGTGTCGATCGCACGTCGCGGCACACTTCGACCCCGGTCCCGTCGGGGAGCCGGACGTCGAGGATCGCGACGTCGGGGTCGGCGAGCGGGATCCGGGCCACGGCTTGTGTGACGGTCCCGGCCTCGCCCACCACCTCGATGTCGGCCTCGGCCTCGAGCAGGTCGCGGACCCCTCGCCGCACGATCTCGTGATCGTCGAGAAGGAACACGCGAATCGCCATGGGCCCAGTCTGCCGGAGGCATCGATCGATGGCCGCGTCCGTCGACGCGTCCGCCGAAACATCCAACTCCTACAATCCCGGGGTGGACGCCGAGGGTTTCGCCGGGCCGAGTCAGCTCCGTCGTCTCCTCGACGCCGTGCTGCTCGTCGGATCGGATCTCGACCTCGAGACGACGCTGCACCGCATCACCGACGCGGCGGTCCGGCTCTCGGGTGCCAGGTACGGTGCGCTGGGGGTGTTGGACGAGACTCGCACCCGGCTGGTCGAGTTCGTCACCGTCGGCATCGATGACGAGACACGAGCCCGGATCGGCGACCTTCCGAGTGGCCACGGGATCCTGGGCACGCTGATCGCCGATCCCCGTCCCCTGCGCCTCCCCGATCTGCGAGAGCATCCCGACAGCTATGGCTTCCCGCCGCAGCACCCACCGATGACCTCGTTCCTGGGTGTCCCGATCCTGGTGTCAGGGCAGGCCTACGGGAACCTCTACCTGTGCGACAAGAACGGGACCGAGGCGTTCAGCGACATCGACCAGGAGCTCGTCGTGACCCTTGCTGCCGCTGCCGGCGTCGCGATCGACAACGCTCGCCTGCACGCGCGCGTGCGCGACCTCGCGATGCTCGAGGACCGGGAACGCATCGCTCGGGACCTCCACGACACCGTCATCCAGCGTCTCTTCGCCGTGGGGATGAGCCTGCAGGGCGCCGTCCGCCTGACGACCGAGCCGACCCTGCTGTCGCGAATCGAATTGGCGGTGGACGAGCTCGACGCCACGGTCCGCGAGATCCGCTCCGTGATCTTCGAACTGCACGAGATACGCCTCCCCGGCATTTCGTTGCGTCAGTCCGTGCTCGCGGCGACTGCCGAATGTGCCCGAGTGTTGGGCTTCGAACCGACGGTTCGATTCGCGGGCCCGGTCGACACCATGGTGGACGATGACCTCGCCGACGACCTCCTTGCCGTGGTCAGAGAGGCCCTGACCAACGTCGCGAAGCATTCGCAGGCCGGCTCGGTCGTGGTGTCGATCTCCGGTGACGACGCCGTGCTCACCCTCACCGTCGAGGATGACGGCCTCGGGCCGCCGATCGAGATGATCGGCGGCCGAGGGATCGCCAACATGGAGGCCCGCGCCCGTCATCGCGGCGGCACGTCGGTCCTCGAGCCGGGCGAGCCACGCGGGACGAGACTGAGGTGGTCCGTCCCGGCTCGCTGAGGGCGAGCGTCAGTGGGCGGCGCCTTCGGCAGCCGCGACCTCTCCCGCCTGGAACAGCCCGAGCGCGCCCTTGCCGACGTTGGCGAACTTGTGCGTCACGATCGGGTAGAGGCCGGCTTCGTCGAACGTGAACTCGACGAACCCACCCTGTGCCGGTTGGAGGTCAAGTGCCTGCGCGCCTCCCTGCCGATCGTCGGGCTGGAGGAGATAGGTGCCTTCCTTGAACACGGTGTCGAAGATGGTGCCGACGATGTGGAAGGCGGAGTTCTCGCTCGGGCCGGCGTCGAGCACCCACACGCGGATCCGCTGGCCGGGCTCGACGCGGATCGGGCGGTGCTGGTACTGGTTGACGTAGCCGTTGAACACGACAGCGTCGTGTGCCTCGTTCTGCATCTTCTCGAGGTCGCCGGGCTCGCCCTGCGGACCGGTGTAGAGCTCCGACTGCACGAGCACGAACTCATGGTCGACGGGAGCGAGGGTCGGCGGATCGATGACGATCGCGCCGTGCATGCCGTTGCCGATGTGGTGCAGCGCCGGGGCGGTGCCGCAGTGGTACATGAAGATCCCGGCGTGCTTCGCCTCGTACTGGTAGACGAGGGACTCGCCCGGTTCGATCGTGCGCATCTCGTCGTTCCAGGCCACCTTGCTGGCGTGGAAGTCGATGGAGTGACCGAGCTTCCCGTCGTTGACGAGGGTGATCGTGAAGACGTCGCCGACCCGGCCTCGCAGCATCGGCCCGGGGAACTGGTCGTTGAAGGTCCAGAGCTCCTGGGTGACTCCCGGTGCGATCTCCTTGACGGTCTCGGTCGCGTGGAGGGTCAACGTGTGCTCGCGGCCGCCGGGCGCGGGCTGCAGCTTCGGGTCGTAGGGGGTGAACTTTGCGGCCGGCTCGGCGGCGAAATCGATCTCGGCGCCGGAGCTCCCGCCGCCGGCTTCACCGTCCGAGGCGACGGTCTCGGTGCTGCCGGTGACGTTGATGTCGAGGACCATGCCGCCTTCCTTGTGGCCGGGCACGGTGCACCACGCCTGCGAGGTCTCGGTGACAACACCGAGGCTGGCGGTCACGTGGCCCCCTGGTTCGATCATCTCGGCGCCGGTCTCTCCATCGAGCTTCAGGTCGTGTTCCATGGCGCCGGCGTTGGTGACGTTGACGATCACCTCGGTGCCGGACGGCACGTCGATCGACGACGGTCGGACGTAGAGGTCGCCCAGCTCGATCTCGAAGGTGATCGGCTCGCCCGACGCGGCGGTTTCGCCGCCACCTCCTTCGGCTTCGTCGATGGCGCGCATCCCGAAGCCGGCGCCGATGACGGCGACGAGGATCGCGACCAACGACAGGAGGACGGCGATGACGAGCCAGGAGCGCTGACCGACGTTCTCCTCGTGTTCTGGCGAGAGGGGCGGGTGCTCGGTCATCGTTCAATCTCCTTCGTGCGAGTTCGGGTGTTCTCCTATCGACGGTAGAGATGTT
>DATEEV010000067.1:0-2439 GCA_035281005.1 Microthrixaceae bacterium
AGCGGTACCAACGTCGCCCGGATGAACACGCTGATCATGTCGGCCGCCATCAGCAGGGCGACGGCGACCATGGCGACCCACATCTGGCGCGTGACACCGAGCACGATCGTGAACACGCCGAACGCTCCGACCGCGACGAAGAGCCGCGACCCGACCCGATGCCGCAGCGGCCGAACGCTCAGGGACAGCGCGACGACACCGGCTCCCACCCCACCGGCCGCGCGGAGGAGCCCGAACCCGGCGCTGCCGACGTGGAGCTGATCCTGCGCGATCGCGGGCAGCAGGGCCACCGCGCCGCCGAAGAGCACGGCCATGAGGTCGAGCGAGATCGCGCCGAGCAGGATCGGGCTGCGGCCGATCACCCGCAAGCCGCCAAGGGCCGCGTGAATCGTGGGTGCCTCGTGAGTCGGCGAGGGCCGGACCCGGTAGCGGACGAAGCAGAGCAGCACCAGGGCCGCAATGAGCAGCACGCCGCTCATGAGGTAGGCCGCCGCGATCGACACGCTGATCACCAGGCCCGCGAGCACCGGTCCGACCACGAGCGAGATCTGCCAGACGCTCGAATGCATCGCGACCAGGCGGGGTAGCGACTCGGGCAGGACGACGAGTGGCTTCAGCGCGCGTTCCGCGGGAGCGGCAAAGCTCCGCGCCGCGCCGAACGCGAACGCGAGGACGAAGATCGGCCCGACCGCCGTCGGGTCAGAGGCGGCGTAGAGGGCCAGGCCCGCGGTGACGCCGAGCTCGGCCGTGATCGCGATCCCCGTCACCAGTCGTCGGTCGTACCGGTCGGCGACCCAACCGGTCACGATCACCAGCAGCGCCGCCGGGAGGAACTCGGCCAGGCCGACGAATCCGAGATCGATCTCGCGGTCCGAGATGTGCAGCACCTGCCAACCGATCGTGGTCGCCTGGGCGAACACGGCCGTGGAGAAGCAGAACAGCATCGACAGCAACGCGATGACGTTGCGATCGCGCAGCACCTCGAGCGCAGTCGGCGCTTGGCTCAGCGCCGTCGGGTCGGCTGACTCGATGTCGGCCTCGACCTCCGGCTCCACGAACGGTCGACACTACCGGCGACCCCTCGAACCGAGCGCCGATTTCGTGGGCTCCTGCCCCCGCCAGGTGGGGGCAGGAGCCCACAGATCGCTGGATCAGGTCAGGTGCAGAGGAAGAGTTCGACCGACACCTGGTAGCCCTCGAGCACTCCCTGCAGCGCGAGGCTGCTCGGCCCCCGGAGTGCCTGGCACTTCGGCACCGCGAGCACCGGCGTCGAGGCCACCACGACCGTGATCGGCGATGAGGCCCCGGTGCAGGAGCGGTCCTCACTGGTGTACAGCAACGCGTTGTCCAACGTGTCGATCGGACCGAGGTACTCGACGTCGCCGTCACCAGCGTCCCGGCTGTCCGCGCAGTCACCCGGGGCGACACCGCCTTCGCACATCCACACGTCAGTGGTGCCTTGAACGATGAACGCTGAGGACTGGGCCACGCTCATCGAGCCCGGCTCCAGCGTCTTGCACTTCGCCAGGGCCTCGCCCCCGGTTCCCGCGGCCACGAAGGTGAATTGCTGGGAGTCGTCCGGCCACGGGGCGCTGCACGTGCGGCCGATCGAGGCGCGGAGCTCGGCGTTCTCGACAGTGTCGATCGGACCGACGATCGCGATGTCGACGTCGTTGATCAGCTCGTAGCAACCGGGTGCCGGAAAGACGGGCAGTGGTGCTCCGCCTCCGCCCGAAGGCGGTGGGACACAGGCGGCAACGGTGGCCACCATCAACACGAGCGCGCCGATCAAGGCGCGACGAGATCGGTTCATCGGATTCCTCCCTGGATTGACCCCGTCCCCATCGATCCTGCGCCTGCGCATCATCGAAACCAAGACGAAGTGTGCCCACGCGCACACCACGTGGCCTGACGAATTGCGGCACTGCAGCACGCGGCCTACGCGGGCGCGAGACTCACCCCATGGCCGACACGCTGCACCACGCCGACACCGACCTCGAGATCCACAAGGTGGTCGTCGGCCCGATGGACAACAACGTGTTCGTGCTGCGCTGCCGACACACCGGCGACGCCGTGTTGATCGACGCGGCGAACGAGCACGAGCAACTCCTCGAGCTCGCCCGCTCGCTCGGGGTCCGACGGGTGATCGAGACCCACGGCCACTGGGACCACATCCAGGCCATCCCGGCGATGCGCGACGCCGGCTACTCCGTCGGGGTCACCCAGCAGGACGCCGGCATGCTCGAGAGCTACGACGAGATCATCGAGAACGACATCGTGATCCCCGTCGGCGACCTGCGCCTCCGGACGATCCACACACCCGGCCACACCCCCGGGTCGATGTCGTTCCTCGTCGAGGGCAAGCCGCTGCTGTTCTCGGGCGACACGCTCTTCCCCGGCGGCGCGGGCAACACCGGCTTCGAGGGTGGCGACTTCCCG
>DATEEV010000068.1:0-3093 GCA_035281005.1 Microthrixaceae bacterium
CCGACCACGTCGCCCACGACGTCCTTGGCCTCGACGGCGTTCTTCTCGCCCCGCATGCGCCGCTTGTGGACGATCGCGATGTCGGCATGGAGCTGGTTGGCGTAGCGCTCCGCCACCTTCACCCGTCCGGCGTCAGGGGAGACCACGACCAGGTCGTCGGGCAGGTTGGTGGCCATCCACTCGACCAGGACCGGCATGGCGGTGAGGTGGTCGACCGGACCGTCGAAGAAGCCCTGGATCTGACCGGAGTGCAGGTCGACCGACACCAGTCGCTTGGCCCCTGCCATCGAGAACAGGTTGGTGACGAGCTTGGCCGTGATCGGCTCACGGCCCTCGGCCTTGCGGTCCTGGCGGCCGTAACCGAGGAACGGGGCCACGACCGTGACGCGCTTCGCCGAGGCCCGGCGCGCGGCGTCGACCATGATCAGCTGCTCCATGATCGCGTCGTTGATCGACATCTCCGGGGTCGTGCAGTGACCCTGGAAGATGAAGACGTCGGCACCGCGGATCGACTCGGCGAACTTGCAGTGGATCTCGCCGTTCGCGAACTCGGCGATGTTGACGTCTCCGAGCTCGACACCGAGTCGGGCCGCGACCTCCTCGGCCAGTTGCCGGTTGTTGCGCCCGGCGACCAGGTGGAACCGCTTCTTGGAGATGAGCTCGAGCTCCATCGTGGTCTCCTCAGTCGGCCGACGACTTCAGTCGGCCGACGAATTGTAGAACGGCCCGGTGCGATGGTCGCCCGGGACGTCGGCACCGGGCTCGAGCACCGCGTACGGCCCCACGTGAGCGCCGTCACCGATCTTGGCGCGACGGGCGGTCGTCGACTCCACCACAGCGCCCGCGCCGACGGTGCAGTCGACGAGTCGCGTGCTGGGCCCGACCTCGGTCCCGTCGCCGATGGAGGTGTCACCCTGCAGGATCGTGCCCGGGAAGAGGGTGACGTCCTGGCCGACCGCGACGGTGGTGTCGACGAAGGTGTTGTCGGGGTCGAGCATCGTCACACCCGACCTGAGCAATCGCTCGTTCGTGCGCCGGCGCAGCTCACGTTCCGCTCCCGCGAGCTGGAGGCGGTCGTTGACCCCGCCGATCTCGATCGCGGCGGGCGCGTCGACCGACCCGACGGCGTAGCCGGCCTGTGACAGCACCGCGACGACGTCGGTCAGGAAGTACTCGCCCTGGGTGTTGTCGGGGGCCAATCGCCGAAGCGCCGGAGCGAGCAGGCTCCGGCGGAAGCAGTAGATGGAGGTGTTGACCTCGTCGATCGTGAGCTCGTCGGGTGTGGCCTCGGAGTGCTCGACCACCCTCTCGACCCGGCCTTCCTTGCCGCGAATGATGCGCCCGTAGCCGGTCGGGTCCGCGAGCCGGGCGGTGAGCACCGTCACGTCGGCCTCGGTCGAACGGTGGTGGTCGACCAACCGGGCGATCGTCTCGGGTCGCAGCAGGGGCGCGTCGCCGGGGAGGACGACCACGTCGCCCTCCTCCTCGCCGTCCTCGGGAAGGCCGACCACGCCGATCAAGGCCGCGTCGCCGGTGCCGCGCTGCACGCGCTGCTCGACGAACTCCAGGCGGATCTCGACCTCTTCCTCACCGATCTTCTTGATGACCCAATCACCCTTGTGGCCGATCACGATGACCGCGGACTCGGGCCGACACGACCGCAACGAGTCGAGCACGTACATCAACATCGGCCGGCCGCAGAGGCGATGCAGCGGTTTGGGGCGTTCGGACTTCATCCGCGAGCCCTGGCCCGCGGCGAGGATGACCGCGGAAAGCGGCCGTGAGTCGCTCACGGCGCTCCTGCCGATGCCGCTGGCGGTACTCGCACGGCTGCCACGCACCGTGCGCCGGGTTGAGCTCGTACCTCGCCCACGCTGCTCGCGGGGCAGGGCTCGAACCTGCAACCTCCGGATCCAAAGTCCGGCGTTCTGCCAGTTGAACTACCCGCGACCGCCACGCGGTCCACGGTATCCGCTCAGACCGACTCATCGCGACGCTTGGCCACGGCCCCGGCGACGCCCTCCCAGAAGCCGACGCCCCAGGCGACGTGCATCGCGAGGAAGGCCGCCGGCACGGACCGGCGTGCGGAACCGGCGGCGACCTTGGGGACGGTGGTGGCCGTTCCCGCTGCCACCACTGCGGCATACGGGGCGACGAGCGCGAGCGCCCATCGGGGCCGGAAGGGGAGGACGGCCATCGCCGCGGCGAGCATCGCCACGAGGGCCGGCGCGGCCATGTGTCGCACCGCGATCGACTCGGGGTGCATCCGGACCACCTGGGCCTTGCCGCGCCCGTAGCGCCGGTACTGGCGCCAGAAGGCGCGCAGCGACTGCCGGCACTCCCAGGCGATGCGCAGCTCGGGATCGAACAGCAACTGGTGGCCGGCCTGACGGACGCGATAGTCGAACTCGTAGTCCTGGTTGACCGGCACCGACTCGTCCCAACCGCCGACGGCCACGATGACATCACGCGGATAGGCGCCGAACGGGATGTGATCGACCGCGGTGAGCTCGGCGCCGTGGTGATAGGTCGAGTTGCCCACGCCGAACGGTGACGCCATCACCGCGGCGATGGCCCTTCCCTCGTCGGTGAACCCCACGCCGTCCTTGCGACCCCCGACCCCGCCCCACTCGCCGGTGCGCAGGTGCGTGAGCACACGGTCGACGTAATCGGGCGGCACGGTCGCGTGGGCGTCGATGCGGACCAGCCACTCCGACCGCATCTCGCCGACAGCGACGTTGAGCGCCGCCGGGGGGATCCGTCGGGGGTTGTCGACCAGCCGTACCCGCGGGTCGACCTTCGCGTAGTCCTCGACGATCTCGCGGGTCCGGTCGGTCGAACCGCCGTCGACGACGAGCACCTCGATCCGGTCGTGGGTCTGGGCCAGCACACTGTCCAGGCACGACGAGATCGCCCGCTCCTCGTTGTAGGCGGGGATGACGACGCTGGCGTCGGGTGTGTGGTCGATGAGGGAGGCGGCGGCCGCGGCCGTCACCGGCGCTTCCCCAGCAACGTCGGGACGGTGCGGAGCGCGATCACCAGGTCCCGCCGCAGCGACCAGTTCTCGATGTAGCGATTGTCGAGCCGGACCCG
>DATEEV010000069.1:0-3460 GCA_035281005.1 Microthrixaceae bacterium
CGGGTTCTGGGGTGGGCGCTTCAAGGATCTCCTGTCCTGCCAGGGCGTCCATTTCCAGGTGATGGACCTGGAGAAGGCGATCGCGGCCGCGGCACCCGAGCTGCGCGAGCCCACCCTCGAGTTCGAGGTCGTCAACCCGAACGGCTCGGCCGAGCCGTTGCGCGTCCGGGTCGAGCTCGGCGCATCGGGGGGTGAGCCACAGACCGTCGCCGACAAGGTGACCGCCGCGGTCTCCGAGACGTTCGGGATCGAGGCCCGCGTCGATGTGCTCGAGCGCGAGGCGTTGCCTCGCAGTGGCTACAAGCTGAAGCGTGTCGTCGACGCCTGAGCGCCCATCCGGGTCGGCCGGGTCGGCCGTCGGGCGGCGCAGCTTCGACGGCCCGCCGCGCATCGCGCTCGGCGAGGCGGGTCGCGGAGGTTGGCTCGCCGGCGCCGTCGAGGCGGGCGGTGGCATGGTCGTGGATCTGGGCGAGGCCGAGGCCGTCGTGTGGGCGAGCCCCACCGGCCCCGAGGCGTTGAGGACCAGCCTCGACGCCGCGCCTGCTGTCCATTGGGTCCAGCTGCCCTGGGCCGGGATCGAGCCGTTCGTCAAGGTGCTCGACCACGACCACCTCTGGACCTGCGGGAAAGGTGTGTACGCCGAGCCCGTGGCGGAGCAGGCGCTGATGCTCGCCGTTTCGGGCATGCGTGGGCTCGGGACGTATGCCCGGGCGAACACGTGGAGCCCGCCCCAGGGAGTGAACCTGCTCGGCGCGAACGTCGTGGTGCTCGGGGGCGGCGGCATCACCGAGTCGCTGCTGCGCCTGCTGGGCCCGTTCGGCTGTGAGGTGACGGTGCTGCGCCGGACCGCGACGCCGATGACCGGTGCCACTCGGGTCGGGACCCTCGACGACCTCGACGAGGCCGTGGTGGATGCCGACCTCGTCGTGCTCGCGCTCGCGCTGACGCCGGAGACCACCGGGCTCATCGACGCTCGCCGTCTCGGGCTGATGAAGCCCACGGCGTGGATCGTCAACGTCGCGCGCGGCGCCCACATCGTCACCGACGATCTCGTCGAGGCGCTCGGGTCGGGTGCGATCGGCGGAGCGGGACTCGACGTGACCGATCCCGAGCCACTGCCGGACGGACATCCGTTGTGGACGCTCGAGAACTGTCTGATCACCCCCCATGTCGCCAACACCCCTGACATGGCGGTGCCGCTGCTCTCGGCGCGGGTCACCGACAACGTCGGTCGCTTCGCGGCCGGTGAGCCGCTGATCGGCCTGGTCGACGTCGACGCCGGCTACTGAGATCGCCGTCGGGACCGGGGCAACCTGACGCCGGTGTCAGGTAGTGTCCGGCCGATCGACGTGATGGACACTCTCGGGGTGAAGAGCGCGATCGTGACCGGCGCCGGCCGAGGCATCGGCCGCGAGGAGGCACTCCTGTTGGCCGCCGAGGGCGCCGTCGTGTGGGTCAACGACATCGACGACGACGAGGCACGATCGGTCGTCGAGGAGATACGCGTTCGCGGGGGCTCGGCGCACCCCGACACGCACGACGTGGCGACCTTCGCCGGCGCGGAGGCGCTGGTGTCGACGGTCGTCGCTGAGCACGGTCGCCTCGACGTCGTCGTCAACAACGCCGGCGTGTTGGCCGACGCGATGAGCTTCTCGATGGACGAACGCCAGTGGGACTCGGTGATCGGTGTCCACCTCCGGGGTCACTTCGCGATGACCCACTTCGCGGGCATGCACTGGCGGGAGCGCTCGAAGGCCGCCGGTACCGACGACCCGCCGGTGACCGGCCGGATCGTCAACACGACGTCGGAGTCGGGCTTGTACGGGCTGGCCGGCCAGGTGAACTACGCAGCCGCGAAAGCGGGAATCGCCGCCATGACCGTCGTCACGGCCCGCGAGCTCCATCGCTACGGCGTCACGGTGAACGCGATCGCCCCCAGGGCCCGGACTCGGATGACCGAATCCGTGCTCGGGTCGCTGCTGCCGGAGGAGGGCGAGTTCGACGAATGGGACCCGGGCAACATCGCACCCGTCGTGGCCTGGTTGGCGAGCGACGCCGCCGCCGCGATCTCGGGGCAGGTGTTCGTCGTGAACGGTGACAAGGTGCATCTCATGGACGGATGGACGCGATACGGCCGCATCGACAACGCCGGTCGACGCTGGACGGTCGACGAGCTCGTGCGCCGCGCTCCGGACCTCTTCGGCGAGCGCGGATCGAAGCTGCCCCCGATGGGCTTCGGCGAGTAGGTCCACCGTGCCCGCGCAAGCCGATCAACTCCGCTACATGGCGGCGACCGTCGGTGACGAGGTCGCCTACGTCGACCTGATCCGAGACGAGTCGATGACCTTCGCCGAGTGGGACCGGGGGGCGAACCGGCTCGCTCGAGGCCTGACCCGAGCGAAGGTGCAACCCGGCGACCGGGTGGCGTTGCACGTGGACGCGGCCCATGCGCTCCGCTGGCTCATCGCCTATCCGGCGATCCACCGGGCCGGGGCGGTGGCCGTGCCCACCAACACTCGCCTCACCCGGCGCGAGCTCGACTCGATCCTCGGCCACGCCAAGGCGACGGCGGTGATCACCAGCTCCGAGCTGGTCGACCTGCACGCAGGTCGCGACGTGGCGCTCATGGTGGTCGACGACGGTTGGGACGACCTCCTCGACGACGACGGCTCGACGATCGACCACGGCATCGACGACGACGACCTGGCCGACGTGGTGTACACGTCGGGCACGACCGGGCTCCCCAAGGGGATCGCGGTCCGTCATCGCAACGCGCACATCATCCCCAACGGCGAGCCCAAGTGGACCGGGGACGCCTGGCTCCACGCATTGCCGATGTTCACGTTCGCGGGCATCAGCTTCGTGTACAACCCGATGAAGATGGGGATGCGCGGCCTCTACCTCTCGCGCTTCGACGTCGACACCTGGATCGACACCGTGGAGACGCGGCGTCCCACCTCCGCCTTCCTCGTGCCCGCCATGGTGCAGCTCCTCTTGAACTCACCCCGGCTCGCCGACGCGGACCTGTCGAGCCTGTCGCTGGTCTCGATCGGCTCCGCTCCGCTCCCGCCGTCGCTGCACCTCGCGTTCGCCGACCTCCTGCCCGACGCGTCGGTGTCGAACAACTACTCGATGACCGAGGCCGGCACGGCCTTCACCTTCCTCCCGAAGGAGGAGTTGCATCGCCGGGTCGGATCGGTCGGCGTGCCCATCGGGACCGAGATCCGCATCGTCGACGAGGAGGGCGACACCCTTCCGGCGGGCGAGATCGGCGAGGTGCTGATCCGGGTCGGTGAACGCCATCGCGAGTACTACGCGAACCCGGAGGCGACGGCGGCGACCTGGTCGGGAGACTGGCTGCGATCGGGCGACCTCGGTGAGCTCGACGCCGACGGGTACCTCTACATCCGCGGCCGCAAGAAGGACATGATCATCCGCGGCGGCCACAACATCGTCGCCA
>DATEEV010000070.1:0-5721 GCA_035281005.1 Microthrixaceae bacterium
CCCCGACGGCCCCACCGACCTGGGCGCCGAGCAGTCCTCCTCCCCCCGCCCGAGCGGCGCCTCCAACCGAACCGGCGCCGCGCCCGTACTCGCCCCTGCCTCCCGACGCCGCCGCGGCGTTCGCCGCCGCGCACACCCCTCCAGCACCAGCCCCCGCCGCACCGGCCCCCGCCGAGCCCACCTCGCCGCCGGCACCACTCTCCCCGCCGACACCACTCCCCCAGGCCGCGGAATCCCCAGTGACCCCACCCGGCGTGACGGCGGACGATTCGGGCACGCCACCCCGCAGGCGGTGGAACTGGGCCGCCGGCGCCGTCGTCGCCGAACTGTTGCTCCTCGCTGGGCTCACGGTCTCGTACTGGGCGCGTCGCTCGGCCATCGGCGATGTCCAGAGCGATGTGTTGGACGAGGCGACGCTCATCCTCAGCGGCTCAGTCCTCGTCGCCCTGCTCGCCGTGCTGCTCCTCCTGACCCGCAGGGCGATGCTCCCTGCCGCGCTCACGCTGTTGGCCGGCGCGGGCGGTGCGCTGGCCCTCTCCTGGAGCTCGATCCGGAACTGGACCGAGTTCAACGTTCAAGTCTGGGAGGTACAGGTCGCCACCATCGCCGAGAGTGCGATCCCCTTGCTGATCGCACTGACGGCACTCGGCCTTCGGCGCGTCGGTTCGTCGATCAGAGCTGGTGCAGCACCCAGATGATCCCCTGCACCAGCCGCCACCCCAGGTAGAGCACGACGCCCGTGACGAGCACCCAGAAGTGCCAGGGGACGCGAACCTTCTCCTCGTCGGCATCTGACTCAGGATCAGCGACGTGGTGCCCCTCAGGGCAGTCACCCTCGGTATCCAGCGTGTTCGGGTTGTAGAACCGCGCGCAGTCGTCACACCAGGGCACGTCGACTCACACCGGGGGAACGCCATGGCGACGGTCGGAGAAGTGCCGGGACTTCCCGGCGGCACGGCGCAGGCGACGAACGATCTCGTCGCGAAGGTCTCCCCAGTCGACGATCGCGTCGATCACGAGCTCGGAGGCCAGGCGCAGGAGGTCGACGTCCTCCTCATAGATGCGCCGCTGCTCCGCGACGTAGGCCGCCCGCTCGGTCTCGTCGTCGATCGCCGCGATCTTGTTGGCGAACACCGCGTTGACCGCGGCTTCGGGGCCCATCACCGCGATCTTCGCCGTGGGCAGCGCGATGGTCGCCTCGGGCTCGAACGCGGGTCCCGACATCGCGTAGAGCCCCGCGCCGTAGGCCTTGCGGACGATGACCGACACCTTGGGCACGGTCGCCTCCGACACGGCCGTGATCATCTTGGCGCCGTGCCGGATGATCCCCTGGCGCTCGACATCGGTGCCCACCATGAACCCGGGCACGTCGGCCAGGAACACCAGCGGGATGTTGAAGGCGTCGCAGCACCAGATGAACCTCGCCGCCTTGTCGGCAGAATCAACGAAGAGCACGCCACCTTTGTGGGCCGGGTTGTTCGCGACGATCCCGACCGGCGAGCCATCGAGCAACCCGAGACCGACGATGAGCTCGGGGGCGAAGAGCGGCTTGACCTCGAAGAAGCTCTCGGCGTCGACGATGCAGTCGACCACCGCGTGCATGTCGTAACCCTGGGCCTCGGTGGCGGGCACCACGTCCGCGGTGAGGGTCCGTGCCGGGGCCAGCGCCTCGTAGGTGGGGGGAGGCTCGGTCCAGTTCGGCGGGAAATAGGTCAGGTAGGCCTTGGCCTGGGCGATCGCGTCGGCATCGTCGTCCGCGAGGTTGTCACCGCACCCCGACACCGTGGCGTGCATGCGCGCGCCGCCCATCTCCTCGAGGGTCGCGACCTCGCCGATCACCATCTCGGCCATCCGGGGCGAGCCGAGGTACATCGACGCGTTGTGCTCGACCATCACCACCAGGTCACAGAAGCTCGGGATGTACGCACCGCCCGCGGCCGACGGGCCGAAGAGGCAGCACACCTGGGGCACCTTCCCCGACAGCCGCACCTGGTTGTAGAAGATGCGGCCGGCGCCGCGGCGTCCCGGGAACAGGTCGACCTGGTCGGTGATCCGTGCGCCGGCGGAGTCGACCAGCCAGACGACGGGCAACGAGTCGCGCAGCGCGAGCTCGGTGAGGCGGACGATCTTCTCGACGGTGCGAGCCCCCCACGATCCGGCCTTCACCGTCGGATCGTTCGCCATCACCGCCACCGGGCGGCCGTCGACCTCGCCGACGCCGGTGATCACCCCGTCGGCAGGGAGGTCCGACGCCGACGCGTTGGCCAACAACGCGTCCTCGACGAACGATCCGGCGTCGCAGAGCAGATCGATCCGGTCGCGGACGAAGAGCTTGTTCTGCCGCTCGAGCTTCTCGCCCTCCTTGTGGAGGTTTCCCTGGCGGGCGCGCTCGACGGCTGCCGCGACCCGCTTGGCGATCTCCTCACCATCGGGCTGGTCGCCGTCGGGCTCGTCGAAGCCGTCGTCCATCGGACCAGTGTGCCCGGGCCACGGCCCGGCGAGCGAGATGGCCCGGCCCCTGGCCGCTCCGGCGAGGGTGTGCTACTTCCGCCGAACGGCCAGGAGCGTGACGTCGTCCTGGAGGGGACCCTCGACGAAGTCGACCGCGGCGTCGACGAGTGTCTTGCAGAGCACCTCGGGCTCGACGTCGGGGTCGCGGCGCAAGGTGGTGGCGATGCGCTCCTCGCCGAAGAACTGGTCACCGTTGCGGGCCTCGGTGAGCCCGTCGGTCGAGACCAGCAACACGTCGCCGGACAGGAACGGTCGCTCGCCCGAGATGTAGGTCGACCCGGGGTCGATCATCAGCAGCGGGCCGGTCGATCGCAGCGGTTGGGGGGAGCGTTCGACGCAGACCCACCCCGCCGGGTGCCCGGCTGACGCGTAGCGCAGCGTGTTGGCCTCGGCGTCGAAGATCGACACGAAGATCGACACGAACTCCTCCGGTCGCTCGAGGTCGATCAACTGCGCATTGAGCTCCTCGAGGGCCTGACCCGGATCGCGATAGCGACGGAGGTAGGACCGCAACAGGTACTTGACCTGCAGCGCCGTGATCGATGCCTCCACCCCTTGCCCGGTGACGTCGCCGACCACCGTGGCGAGTCGACCGCTCGGCAGCTGGAACACGTCGAGGAGGTCACCCGACATGACCCCGCTGCCGGCCTGGTGCGCGGTGCCGACCTGATAGCCCTCGATCTCGGGGAACTTCCTCGGAGCCAGCCGCTCGGCCCAGCGATGCGGGGCCGACGTCTCCTGCGTGAGCACCTCACGGGCCCGCTGCTCGAGCTCGAGGCGCAGGTAGGACAACCGCGCATCACGCCGCGCGTAGCGCGCCAACCAGACGGTCGCGACGACCGGGATCGCGAGCACCCCGAGCACGTACCAGGCGTCAGGCTCGGTCGTCACCGCGACGGCCGTCGCCGCGGCCCCGACGATCAGGTAGAGGCCGATGATGTGCACGTCGCGTGCGAGGCCGCTCGACGCGAGCGCTCGCGCCTCGGGGTCGCCATCCTCGCGATCGAGGAGGCGGATGAACCGCAGCCGGAACAGCGCGGTCCGGCCCCACAACACGGCCGCGAGACCGCAGCCCATCGCGATGGACGCCAGGAACCAGCGACTCGGCATGGCGAGGTTCAGGGTACCGGAGTCATCGCCGCACCGTTGATGGCAGACGGTGCACAGCAGGCCCCTGTCACGACCGCATGCGGACCCGGAGCTTCACCGGCGTCGAGCCCAGGTCGAACTCCTCACGGAGCCGTCGTTCGAGGTACCGCATGTAGTGAGGAGGAATGGCCTTGTTGGCGAACAGCGTGAAGGTCGGGGGATCGGTCGCCCCCTGGGTGGCGTACAACACCCTCACGCCGTGAGGGCCGGGTTGGGCCTGCTGGGCGCGCCGGACGACGTCGTTGACCCTTCTGGTCGGCACCCGCCGGTGGTACGCCTCGATCGCCGATTCGAGCTCGGGCAACAGCCGGTGCACGCCGCGTCCCGTGAGCGCCGAGATCCGCAGAATCGCCGCCTGGCCCAGGAAGTACAGCTTGCGCTGGACCTGGGACGTCACGTCGGCGCGGGCCTCGGTGTCGACCAGCTCCCATTTGTTGAGGAGCACCACCACCGGGCAGCCCGCGGCGTCGATGCGTTCCGCGAGCCGCTGGTCCTGGTGGGTGATCCCCTCGGTGGCGTCCACCACCAGCAGCGCGGCGTCAGCGGAGTCCACCGACTGCAGCGCGCGGACCATCGAGAAGTACTCAGTGCCCTCGTCGATGCGGCTCTTGCGTCGCATGCCCGCGGTGTCGATGAAGCGCACCGGACCTTGCTCGGTCTCGACCACCGTGTCGACCGAGTCGCGGGTCGTGCCGGGCATGTCGTGGGTGACCGAGCGGTCCTCGCCGATCAGCCGGTTGAACAGTGTCGACTTGCCGACGTTGGGGCGCCCGACCACCGCCACCGAGAACATCGGGCGCGGAACCGCCTCGCCATCGAGGCCGACGACGTCGCTCTGTTCGGGCTCGAGAGCGTCATCGGCGGGGCTGGGCGCGGCAGGGAGCAGCTCGACGACGCGGTCGAGGAGGTCGCCGGTGCCACGGCCGTGCAGCGCCGAGATCGCCCACGGCTCGCCGAGGCCGAGCGCCATCAGGTCCCAGATCGCCGCTTCGTGGCGCTGGTCGTCGACCTTGTTCGCCACGACCAGGACCGGCGTGCCGATGCGTCGCAGCACCGTCGCGACCGAGGCGTCGTCGTCGGTCACCCCGACGGTCGAGTCGACCACGACGAGCACGACGTCGGCGTCGCCCATCGCGACCTCGGCCTGGCGCGTCACCTTCGAGTCGAGGTCCGAGCCACCAACCATCCAGCCGCCGGTGTCGATCAGTTCGAACGCGACACCGTTCCACTCGGCCTCGACCGACTTGCGGTCACGGGTGACACCGGGCTTCTCCTCGACGATCGCCTCGCGTCGACCGACGATGCGGTTGAGCAGCGTGGACTTGCCCACGTTGGGCCGGCCGACGATGGCGACGACGGGCAGTTTGGGCTCGACCGCGCTCACGCGTGCGTCCCGACCACGAGGGCACCCTGACGTTCGAGAGCACCGCGCAGCGCGACCCCGTCGGTGGCAACGACCTCCACCGGACGCGGGAGGTCCTCGAGGGCCATCCCGTCGAGGAAGCGGCCCCCCGACAGGCAGACGTCGGGCAGCAGCACGCGCTCCGACCGTGGACGCGTCTCGATCGCACGCGCGACGTCCTCGCCGACCATCAGCCCCGTCACGCCGATGTTGCCGCCGAAGAACTCGTTGGCGACCGCCACGACGGTCACGTCGGACCGGCCCAGGGTCGCCACGAGCGGACCGATCACCTGAGCGCCCAGCGTCCCGGTCAGGATCGTCACTCCACGCGCCGTGTCGCCCTTCACTGGGTCGGCTCCTGACGACGAGGCTCCGAGCCTCGCCGACCCACGGGTCGTGCCCAGCGACACCGGCACGCTCGTCTCGGCCTCCCAGCGCGGGGCCCGATAGCCCTCGGCCGGGGCGCCGTCGACCCAGGCGAAGAACCCAGGCTGCACCCCGATCGCCCGGCCGTCGGTCGCTCCGTGGAATTCCATCTCGAACGCGGCCGCCATCCCGATGCCGTCCTCGTGCATGTCGAAGGCGCCGTACCGGGATGCGGGAGGGAAGGGCCGGCCGGCGAGCAGGTAGTACTCGTCGGCCAGGTACGCGAGCGGGCG
>DATEEV010000071.1:0-2160 GCA_035281005.1 Microthrixaceae bacterium
GATCTACCTCTCGGTCGGCGACGACCCGGTCGAGGCGACGGACTTCATCGGTGCGTTGGGGTTCGAGACCACCGATTTCGCCGACCTGGCGGGCTCGACATCGCTGGTCGGCGACCCGAACGACATCCTCGACGCACTCGAAGCCCGAGCCGAGAGCCTGTTCTGGCAGCTCCTCGCGGAAGGCATCGAGCAGGCCGGCGCGTGGCTGGACGAGCAGCTCTCGACCGCGTCCCAGGACGTGAACATCCCGCTGCTGGGTGACGCGTTGGACGCAGGAGCCGACGTGGCCGGTGAGATCAGCAAGATCGCCGACGAGATCGGCGACGAGCTCCAGTCGCTCGACGCGGTCAACGCCGTCGGCATCGAGGGCGAGGTGCGCACGCTGGTGGCCACCGGGCTCACCAACCTCGGACTGCTGAAGGACTCCGACGGGGTCGACACCGACACGCCGGGCGAAGGCGACGTCGACGTCGAGACGTTCTGCGGCGGGACGACCGAGTGCGCCGATGGCGCGGCAGTCTCCGAGATCACCGGGATCGAGGTCCAGGTGCTGGTCGGGCAGAAGGCGCAGAGCGAGACGATCCCGTTCGACCTCGGGTTCCCCGGACTGCGGATCGCGTCCACGGTGGGGATCCAGGCCACGGCGGACTGGACCGCAGCGCTGGGCTTCGGCCTCTCCAGCAGCCGCGGCTTCTACCTGATGACCGAGCATCCTGACATGGACGTTCCGTGCTCGTCGGGCCAGAAGGTGAGCGAGGAGGGGCCCGAGGATGCGGAGCTCATCGTGTGCGCCGGGCTCGACCTCGTCGGCACCGGGCTCGACGCGAGCACGAATGCTCCGGCGCTCGAGGGCGACATGGCGTTCATCCCCATCGAGGTGTTCGACGCGGCCAGCGACCCCGAGCTGAGCCTCAAGGCCGAGCTCGACATCCAGGGCGACGGTGGTGCCCTCACCCTCGACAACCTCTCGTCGGCCGACCTCGTCGCCGGCGTGGGCTTCTTCCTCGACGTCGACTGGAAGCTGCAGACGGCCCTCGACTTCCAGGCCGAGGGAGGATCGGCGGCGATCCCGCAACTCTTCGCCAACGTCGACATCGAGTGGGGACCCAGCTGGGATTCGGAGTCGGAGGAGTTCACCGTCGGAGCCCCGACCTTCGAGTTCGTGGACTTCGGGGTCGACCTCGGAACCTTCGTGACGAAGTACCTGAAGCCGGCGCTCGACGAGGTCACGCGCTACACCAAACCCCTCCAACCGGTGATCGACGTGGTGAACGGACCGGTCCCGGGAATCAGCCAGCTCGCCGACCTGGTCGGCGCGGGACCGATCACCCTGATCGACCTGCTGGAGAACGTCTCCGACAACGATCTCACGCTCCTGAAGCGCCTGCTCGGTCTCATCGATTTCGTGAACGCGACGGGGGCATTCTCGGGCGCTGGGAACATCCCGGTGATCCTCGGCGACTACGTGCTCGACGGCGCGGCGTTGACCAAGCCCGAGGTGCTGCCGACGAAACGTGCCGAGACGCTGATCGGGAGCGCGCCCACGCCCACCGACCTCTTCAGTTCGTTCGGCGACAGCACGGCCGCGAACACGTTCGAGACCAAGCTCGCCGCTGCCAAGGGATCGGAGGGTGGCTTCAGCTTCCCCGTCCTCGCCGAGCCCTCGAAGTTCTTCAACATCCTGCTGGGCCAGGACGAGACGCTGGTCCAGTTCGACGCGGGCCCGCTCAAGGCGCAGCTCTCGTGGAGCCAGAAGTTCGGCCCGATCACCATCGGGCCCATCCCGGTGTCGATCAACGTGTCGCTGGCGGCCGGCATCGAAGGCCACTTCGCCGTGGGCTACGACACCAAGGGCCTCCGGGAACTGGTGAGGATCGTCACCGACGACGATCCGGGCAACGACGGCTTCTGGACGGGGGTCGGAGCACTCTTCTCCGGGCTCTACCTCGACGACCGTGACGCGACGGGCGCGGACGTGCCCGAGATCCGACTGTTCTTCGAGGGCGCGGTCGGCGCGGCGGTGGACCTGGTGATCGTCTCGGCCGGGGTCGAGGCGGGTGTCAGATCGACCATCGACATGAACCTCCACGACGGCGGCTTCGTCGACCCGATCCCGCCGGAGAACCTCGACGGCAAGCTCCGCATCGACGAGATCATCAC
>DATEEV010000072.1:0-8329 GCA_035281005.1 Microthrixaceae bacterium
TGTCGCATGTCGGTCATCGCGCAGCACGCGACGACGCCTGACACCCGATCCGGGTGCATGGCGGCGAGCGCGAGCGAATACGCGCCGCCGGTCGACACGCCGATCGTCAGGAACGTGTCGATCCCGAGCTCGTCCGCGACCGCGATCCCGTCGGGCACCCAGCCGGCGATGGTGCGACCGGGCCGTGGATCGGACCACCCGTAGCCGGGGCGGTCGATCCCGACGAGCCGGAGCCCTGCTGCACGGGCACGACCCGCGACGTAGGCCGGTTCGTGGCGGCTTCCCGGGCCACCGTGACACCACAACACCGCGGTATCGCCCGGCTCGCCGTGATCGGCCCAGCCGACGTCTCGACCGTCGGACCGTTCGAACACACCTTCACGCACGCCTTCAGCCTCCCCCACGATCACGATTCCGATTCACACCATTCATATCTGAATAATTCTGATGTATGTTGATCTTGTGAACATCGAAGGCGACGCCAGGATCCCAATCGGCCGCTCGATCGGACGGGCGCACAAATTCGTGCGCGCGTGGGGCGACCGCGAACTGGCGGGTATGGGATCAGTCATCGAATGGATCGTGCTGTTCCACATCGCCGAAGCGCCCGAGCCCGGCGCCAGCCAGACTGAGATCGCCCGGCACTCCGACATGGGCGGGCCTGCTCTCGTCCGACACATCGACCGCTTGGAGGCCGAGGGGATCGTGACCCGAACCCGCGACGCGGACGATCGCCGGGTCATCCGGCTCCGCCTCACCCCGGCCGGTCGCCAACACCTCGCCGCGATGCGCGCGGTGATGGACCGCTGTGACACCCGACTCCGAGAGGTGATCACCGAGAACGAAGCCGAGGTGCTCCAACGAGCGCTCGACAAGCTCTTCGGGTTCTGCCTGCATGAGATGGAAAGGACGTCGTCATGACGATCACCGAACGAGCCGCACCGACGGCACCGACGGACGCCGGCACGGAGCCGGCGATCGTCACGAAAGGACTGACCAAGATCTATCCCGGCGACGTGCTCGCCGTCGACCGTCTCGACCTCACCGTCGAACGGGGCGAGATCTTCGGGCTCCTCGGACCGAACGGTGCCGGCAAGACCACCACCGCCGGCATGCTCACGACCCGGGTCGTGCCCACCGCCGGTAGCGCGCTGGTGGGTGGCGTCGACGTCGTGGGATCACCCGCCGAGGCCAAGCGACTCATCGGCGTGGTCCCTCAGACGAACACGCTCGATCGCTCCCTCACGGTCTGGGAGAACCTCTACTTCCACGGGCGGTTCTTCGGTATGCGCGCTCGGGACGCGAAGTCCGAGTCGAACCGCCTCCTCGAGCGGTTCCGGCTCGCGGAGCGCGCCGAGGCGCCGGTCATGGCGTTGTCGGGTGGGATGGCCCAACGCCTGATGGTCGCCCGCGCGGTCATGCATCGACCCTCGGTCCTCTTCCTCGACGAGCCCACCGCCGGCCTCGACCCACAGAGCCGCATCGCCCTGTGGGAGATCCTCGGCGAACTGCACGTCGACGGCCAGACGATCCTCCTCACCACCCACTACATGGAGGAGGCCGACCAGCTCTGCGACCGGGTCGCCATCATCGACCAAGGCCGCATCGTCGCCCTCGACACCCCGGCAGGGCTGAAGCGTTCAGTCGGAGCCGACACCACGGTCCGTGTCACGGCCCACGGCGACCTCACCGCGCTGGCCCGCCTGCTCGAGGCCGACATCGCGGAGGTGGGTGAGCCGAGGGTCGTGGGCGAGGTCCTGGTCCTCGGGGTGCGCGGCGAACGAGGTTCCGCCGGCGTCCTGCCCGCGATCGTGCAGACCGCGGAGCGCAACGGCTTCCACGTCACCGATCTGTCGGCGTCGGACACGACGCTCGAAACCGTCTTCATCGACCTCACCGGGAAGGACCTGCGCGAATGACCACCATCACCTCGACCCGAAGCGTTCCCGCGATCGGCGGGCTGCGGCAGAGCCGCGCCTCCACATTCGGAGCGCTGCTGCTCCGCGACCTCACCGTCCTGCGCAAGAACCTGAAGGAGTTCCTGCCGCGCACGATCCTGCAACCACTGCTGCTGGTGTTCGTGTTCACGTATGTGTTCCCGAAGATCGGCCAGGGGGTCGGCGGGAGCGCCGCCGGCGCGGCGGAGTTCTCCAGCGTTCTGGTCGCGGGCGTGATCGCCACGGCGATCCTCTTCCAGGGCATCCAATCGGTGGCACTCCCTCTGGTGCAGGAGTTCGGCTACACCCGGGAGATCGAGGACCGGGTGCTCGCCCCGCTCCCCGTCGCCCTGGTCGCGATCGAGAAGATCGTCGCCGGCGCGCTCCAGTGCCTCTTCGCCGGGCTGCTCGTGTTCCCGATCGCGACCATCGTGCCGGCCACGCCCGTGCGCCTGGACGTGAACTGGGCGCTGCTGGTGACCCTGATCCCGCTCGGGTGCGTCATGGCCGGCGCTCTGGGGCTGATGTTCGGCACGATGTTCGAGCCCCGCACCGTGCCGATGCTGTTCGGCGTGATCGTCATCCCGATCACCTTCCTCGGCTGCACCTACTACAGCTGGCAGGCGCTCGAGCCGATCCCGTGGTTGCAGATCGCCGTCCTGGTCAACCCGCTGGTATATCTCAGCGAAGGATTCCGCGCCGCGCTCACCACGGTCCCGCACATGAACCTGTTCGCGGTCTACGGCGTGCTCACCGCCTTCACCGCGCTCTTCACCTGGCTCGGCGTGAGGGGGTTCACCCGCCGGGTGATCGCGTAGGGCAGCCCGTGATGCACGCCAATGTCGCCCGCTTCCTCGACGCGGCACGAGCGCTCAGCCTCCAGCTCGAGGTCGTCCATTTCGAGGAGACGACGCGCACGGCCGCCGACGCCCCCATCGGCGTTCCCGGCTGACCGACCCGGCGCCGGCCCATGCCGTCAGACCAGCCGACGCGTCTCGAACGCGGCGCGATCCCACCCGCCGAGGTCCGCCGCCGCGACATACGTGGCCTGGAGGAACTCGAGCAGCAACTCGTCGGGGTCCTCCGCGGTGCGCACGGCGCGGTACGGGAGGATGAACTCCCCCAGCTCGGCGTCGTAGTAACTCCCCTTGGGCACAGCCCACGCGGCATAGCCCTCGGGCTCGGGATAGGCGTAGGAGTAGAACGAGCCCTCCTCGCTCGCACCCGGCCAGTATCCGCAGCTGCTGACCTCGTGGCTGTACGCCTCGTGCATCACCCAGTCGGCACAGTTCGGCGCACCCCCCGGATGCAAGGGCGCGGGACGCCCCGAGAACCTCGTGACCGCCAGGTCGAACGCACCCCAGAAGAAGTGGACGGGGCTCGACTTGCCCACGAACTTGGCCCGGAAGTCGTCGAGGACCCGGTCGATCTCGAGCAGACCCCGCCAGAGCTGATTCATGGCCGCCGGGTCATAACTGTGATGGGTCGTGTCCTCGGGGAAGGGAATCGCGTCGGGCACCTCGACCGGTCGCGCCAGCATCACCACGTCGACCCCCAGCTCAGCGAGCGCAGCCATCGTCGCCTCGTAGAAGTCCGCGACGGTCCGCGGTACGAGCGCGATCTCACGCCGTTCGCCCGAGGTGGTCCTCAACTCGAGTCGGTGCTCGACGAGGTCGAACTCGATCTCGAGGCTCACCCCGGGCGCGTGGAGCAACGAGGTGGTGAGCCCCCGCGCCGACACGTACAGCGGCACCTGCCACCAGTGGTTCACCAGCGGCTCGAGCGCCATTCGCACCTTGCCCACGATCTGGGTCCACATGTGCACCGTGTCGATGGTGCCGCGCCAGTCGTCGACGGCGAGCTCTGGCCATTCCCGGCCGAAATCGATGCGGTCCCGGGGCAAGGCCTACTCGGGCTTCGAGCTCATCACGACGTCGAACTCCAGGAGTGCGGAACCCGTCCCCACCGGGGCTTGGCCGGTGTGGGCGTGACCCTTGCCGAAGTCAGCGGAGCTCATCCAGGCCTCGAAGTCGTCGACGGAGCGCCAGTGCGTCACCACGTAGTAGCGGGTCTCGGCCTCACCGGTCGGGCGCAGCAGCTCGAAGCCCTCGAACCCCGGCTGGCCATCGACCGCGCCGAGGCGCTTCGAGAAGCGCTCCTCCAACATCTCGCCCATGCCTTCGGGCACCTCGATGGCATTGATTCTCACGATCGACATGGCGGCGATGCTAGGGCACCACGACGCGCCCTCAGTCAGGAGGGAATGGCACCGACCGGCACCGATCAGCCCGGTCCGCACTCCACGCCGGCCGGCGGATCACCCGTGACGTACCCGACGGGCTTCTCGGCCGCGGAGCCATCTGCGACCGTGGTCGGCGTCGTCGAGGTCGTGGATTCATTCGTCACGACCTCCTCGTGTTCGGACCCCAGCACGAGTCGCACCGCACCGGCAGGCAAGGCTGGATCCTCGGCGATCGACGGCGTCGGCGAGATGTGGTTCGCGACCGCCTGCGCGGCGGGCTTGCCGCCCTTGCCGTAGGACACGACCGAGCTGACCGCCGGCTCGGCGTTGGCGACCTCGCCGAGGTTGAACGACATCGCCGCGAGCTGGTCGCCGGCCTTTCGAGCCAGGCCGGAGGTGCCCGTGCCGTTGAGGACGCTGACCGTCACCGAGGCGTTGGCGATCGTGGTGGTGGTCACGCCCGAGCCAGAGGTCGACTCCTCCTGGGCCGGCTCGGCCGGCTCGGCAACACCCCGGAAGATGTCGAGCACCCCGGTCGCCGCCGCATCATCGAGGACGAGCACCGACGCACCACCGTCGGTTCGCGTCGCCTCGGTCGGCAGACGATGGGTGACCATCGTGTCGGCCTTGAACTTCGAGAACTTCTTGCCCAGCGCGAGCATCTCGCTCGTGCCGAGCTCGGAGTCGACGGTGACGTTGTCGACCCCCACGTCGATCAGCTTGCGCATGGTGTTCACGTCCGCGATGCCGAGGGTCGCGATCTTGGCCATGGCGCGCCGGAGGAAGATCTGCTGGCGCGTGATGCGCCCCATGTCGGCGGTGCCGTCCGTGACCCACTTGACGCCGTTGGAGTACACCAGGTGCCGCGACCGGGCGAAGGCGAGCGCCTGCACGGCGTCGAGGTTGTAGCACCCCTTCTTGCGGATCGCGAGGCCCGTGTTCTGGTCGTACATCGGGCGGTCGAAGTACATCGGCACGCCACCGATCGCGTCGACGAGGCCCTTGAAGCTCTCGAAATTGACCTCGACGTAGTGGTTGATCTCGACGCCCAGGTTCTCCTGGAGGGTGTTGATCAAGGATTGCGGGCCCTGGTTGTAGGTCGCGTTGATCCGCTGGTGATCCTTCGAGTCCGGCACGTCGACCCAGAGGTCACGCGGGATCGACAGCAGTTCCACGCTCGTGCGGGTGGGGTCGACGCGGGCGATGACGATCGTGTCGGCGCGCTGACCGGAGTTCTCGGTACTGTCGCCCTTGCCGAAGATCCCGCCTGCGTCCGGGGTGTCCTTCGCGATCTCGCGGGTGTCGCTGCCGACCAGCAGGAAATTCTGAGGGCCGGACGCGGCGGCGGCGGCGAGGTCCACGTCGACGCGATCGATGCTGTTGATCTTCCACACCGTGTACACCAGGCCGGCGGCCACCGCGATGAGCGCGAGGATGGTGAGCACGCCGGCGCCGAGCAGCACCTTCTGGATCGGAGTGCGGCCGCTTCCGCCTGTACGGTTCGTCGGCGGACGACCACCGCGACCACCGTTTCCGCCACCGCGACCCGAGGTCCGAGGAGGTGGCGGGCCGCTCACGCGCGGCTGGCGCCGGGTGGGCTCAGGGCCGCGCCGGTTTCCGTTCTGCGGAGCAGGTCGAGCATTGCGCGCAGGCGCCGGCCTCGGTCCCACTGGACGGCCGTCGCGAGTCACGCGGCGTTCCGCGTCGTCGGCCCAAACGGGGCCTCCCCGAGGCGCGCGCCGAGGCGCGGTAGGAACCGGGGGATCGACAGGCACGGGGTCGAAGTGTAATCCGACCGTCACATCTGGCCTGAGCACCCAACGCGCTCAGCCCGCCGCCCTGTGTGACGCTCGTCACTGGCGACCTCAGGACGACGGAGGCTTCGGCTCCCTCGGCAGGCCGAGGACCCGCTCGCCGACGATGTTCCGCTGGATCTGGGACGTCCCACCCCAGATCGTCTCGGATCTCGAGAAGAAGAACGCCGACATCATCGTGCTGACGGGATAGCCGTCGCGCTGGTCCGCTCGCATGGTGGCGGGCCACGAGCCGTCCTCGGGACCGCAGTCGACGAGCATCGCGTCGGCGCCGTAGATGTCGAGTGCCAGCTCCATCGCCGCCTGGTGCATCTCCGACCAGAACATCTTGTTCGTCGCGCCCAGCGCCGCGGTACCCGGATCGCGCTTGCCGGCCAGCGCCGCGGTGAGGTTGCGCAACCCGTTGATGCGAAGGATCTGGATCTTCGACCAGTAGCGCGCCAGCCCCTGACGGATCAGCGGCTCGTCGATCGCTCCCGTCTCGCGAGCGTGGGCCACCATCCGGCGGAACTCCTCCTCGAACCGGCGATGACCGGTCGTGGCCGAGATGCCCCGCTCGAACCCGAGCGTGTCGTTCGCGACCTTCCACCCGTTGTTGAGCCCGCCGACGACGTTGTCGATCGGGCAGCGAGCGTCGTTGAAGAACACCTCGTTGAACTCGGCAGTGCCGTCGGGCTGCACGATCGGTCGGACCTCGATGCCGGGCTGGTTCATGGGCACGAGCAGATAGGAGATGCCGGCCTGCTTCTTCACCGTCGCGTCGGTGCGAGCGAGCACGAAGCAGAAGTCGGCGAACTGTGCCTGGGTGGTCCAGACCTTCTGCCCGTTGACCACCCACTCGTCGCCGTCGAGCACCGCCGTCGTCTTCAGTGACGCGAGGTCGGAGCCGGAGTCGGGCTCGCTGAACCCCTGACACCAGCGCATCTCACCGTTGAGGATGCGGGGCAGGAACTCCTTCTTCTGCTCCTCGGTCCCGTTCATGAGGATGGTCGGCCCAACGAGCGTGTCACCGAAGAAGTCGGCCCGCATCGGGGCCTTGGCCCGTGCGAACTCCTCGGCGAGCACGACGCCCTGCATCGTGGAGAGGCCCTTCCCGCCGTACTCCACCGGCCAGGTGGCACAGATCCAGCCACCCTCGTAGAGCTCATGGGTCCAGCGATCGTTGAACGCCTGCTTCTCGTCGGGGGTCATCTCGAACCCCTCGTCGAACCACCCGGCGGGCAGGTGCGCCTCGAGCCACGAACGGATCTCGGCGCGGAACTCCTCGGCTTCGGGCGGGTAGGTGAGGTCCATGCCGCCAAGTGTCGATCGGCGGCGCCGACCCTGCAAGCAGGCGTCGTCGACCGCGGGAGCGAGCCTGCTCAGGTCGCGGCCCGACACCCCTCGTCGACGGCGGCGATGCGGACCCGCGACCCCACGATCCCGTCAGGCGGATCGATGTCGGGAACGGCGACGTAGCCCATCGCCTCGATCGCGGGTGTCAACTCGTCGCGGGTGAAGGCCGCCACCGCCCCCCAGTCCCCGGCGATGATCGCGGGAGCAGCGATGAGCGCGCGGTGCTCGAAGACCCGCCGAGCGTCCCAGTAGGTGCGGATGGCGACGACACTCGTCTCTCCATCGGCCAGCGCGGGTGCGGCGTCGACGATGACCCGGCAGTACAACGCCGAGGGCTGCTCGATGCCTGCACGCGCCAGCAGCGCTTCGTCCTGGCCCGGTGCGGCCGCCCCTCCCGCAGGGGAGGCCGCACCAGCGCTGCCACAAGCCAAGAGGCCAAGGGACAGCAGTGTTGCCAGGACCATCTCCGCCACCGGTCTCCGGTTCGCCCGGGTCCCCGACAGGACCCCGGCTCGTGCGATCGTTCGCTCTCGGTTCGTGACCTCTGTGTTCGTTCGCACTGTCGGCTCCTCCGCCGTCTTCGTGCATCATGCGCCCCCTGGTCACCACGGAGCGTGTCGAAGGCGACACAACGAGGGTGACCTCGGGCACAAGTGACGACGGCGACACCGCCCGCTCGACCTCCGCGCCTCGGTAACCTGCGCGCCATGACGGTCACATCGGCCCCGGCCGCGGACGAGGCTCCCGAGAACGCGGCGGAAGCCACGGCGACCCCGAAGGCCAAGCCCGAGCGCTGGGTCGCCCAGTGGAAGGAGCTGAAGGCCGAGGTCATCGATTTCGGGACCTGCACCGGATGTGCAGGCTGTGTCATCTCCTGTCCCCACGACGTGATCGGCTACGACCACTCACAGGGCGGGTACACGCCGTTCCACCTCGAGGAGGAGCTCGGGCCCGACAACTGCATCCACGGGGAGAAGGGCTGCACGAGCTGCACCCGGGCC
>DATEEV010000073.1:0-4231 GCA_035281005.1 Microthrixaceae bacterium
ACGTCGTTCGACGACTGCGACGCGTTGACGTGATCGTTCGGGTGCACCTCGAGCCCGCTGATCTCCGCGGCTCGGTGTGCGAGCACCTCGTTGACGTTCATGTTGGTCGAGGTGCCCGAACCCGTCTGGAAGACGTCGATCGGGAACTGGTCGGCCCAGTCACCGCGCGCCACCTCCTCGGCGGCGTCCTGGATGGCCGCCGCGCGCTCGTCGTCGATCGCCCCGCCGGCCACTCGTGCATTGGCCCGTGCCGCGGCCGCCTTGATGCTGGCGACGGCCCGGATGAGTGAGGTGGGCACCGGACGACCGGAGATCCTGAAGTTGTCGATCGCCCGTTGGGTCTGTGCGCCGTACCGTGCGTCCTCGGGTACCTCGACCTCGCCGAGGGAGTCGTGCTCGCGTCGTGTCCCTGCCATCGCGCTCGACGTTACCGGTGCTGCTCTCCCCCCGCGCCTGCTCGCTTCGCTACGAGTCGACCGCGATCCGACCGTCTCGGACGGCGAGCCGGAGTTGTTCGAAGTCGGCTTCGTTGCGGTCGGCGTACGCGAGAGCGAAGTCGCCGATCGCCTCGTCGAACCGGTCGGTCGTGCCGAGGTAGCCGCTGACGAACCCCACGTCACCGGCACGGGCGTGCGCCCGGGCGAGGGTCTCACCGCAGAGCGAGGCATAGGCACGCAGCCCTGGCACGTCGAGGGTGTTGGCGGCGAGGGCGCCCTTCATGTCGCGGAGTTGGCGCCAGTAGTAGTGCCGACCGTCGACGGGATCGTCGGCCCAGCCGAGGAAGACGTCGTTGGCGGTCTGCAGGAGTCGCTGACCCACCACCACTCGCCGACCCGGATGCGGGTCCGCCGGCAACCCGGCGTACCGCGCGAGCGCGGAGGTCGTTGCCTCCTTGGCCTGCAGCACCAGTGGCTCGCCGATGTCGTCGTCGAGGAGCGCGATGTAGCAGCGTGTCCCGACGCTGCCGACGCCCACGACCTTGCGCGCGGCGTCACGCACGGTGAACTGGTCGAGCAGCAGCCGTCGTGACGGCAGCAGCGAGTCGAGGTAGGAGCGGTAGATCGCCCCCGGCCGGGCGGGATCCGACTCCATTGCAGGGATGGCGGTGATCAGTGGTGGCACCAGTCGGATGCGACGCCGGCCCTCGACGACCTCGGTCAGGTGCGTCGCCGTGGCGCGTTCGTCCCTCGCCCGCGCCTTGTGAGCTGCGGAGCGGATCGTGGCGAGGAAGGTGCGGGGCCAGTGGTCGCGCTCGAGCATCTGCGCGACGGGGAGGTGGGCGTACCAGAGGTCGAGGGTGCCCATCGTCGCGTAGCGATTGGTGCCCTCCCGATAGGCGGCGGTCGCGACGACGGCGAGTCGCCTGCTCTCGTCGGCGCGGACGCCGAGGTCCCGCGTGATGATGGTGAAGCTCGCCGCGAGTCGCTTGACGTCCCACTCCCACGGTCCGGGGAGCGTCTCGTCGAAGTCGTTCAGGTCGAAGACGAGGTCTCGTTCCGGCGAGGCGTAGAGCCCGAAGTTGGCGAGGTGCGCGTCGCCGCAGATCTGCATGGTGACCCCGGTGGCGGGTGTGGTCGCGAGGTCGTGGGACATCACCGCGCACGCGCCCCGGTAGAACGCGAACGGCGACTCGACCATGCGTGCCCATCGCAGAGGTACGAGGTCGGCGAGTCGGTCCTGATTCTGGTCGTCGATGATCCTGAGCGCGTCGCGGTCGGAGTCACCTAGCTGGGCGTGCTCGCCGCGATGTGTCGTGTGGCGTGCGGCGCGCCCCGCGGCGATGCGTTCGAGGCGTTCCCCGGTCGGCTGCCTGGACACCGCGAGACCATACTGTCGGCGCTCGACACCTCGACGAGGTTGCGGTTCCGTGATGGATCCGCGTGGTGGATCGGTTCAGCCGAACGCGCAGCGGAAGCCCATGTTGCCCGCCGACGAGTCCGGTTCGTTCGCCATGCGGGCCGACACGCGGTATCGGCGGCAGTACGAGGCGTGGCACAGGTACGAGCCGCCCCGCAGCGACCGTCGAACGCCAGGCAGCTCGAACCAGCTCGCGGTCCACTCCCAGACGTTGCCGCAGGTGTTGTAGAGGCCGTGCCCGTTCGGCTCGAACGCGTCGACCGGCGCGGTTCCGAGGTAGCCGTCGCCGAGCGTGTTGAGGTTCGGGAACTGGCCCTGCCACACGTTCATGCGGTGCTCGCCGCCGGGCTCGAGCTCCGTTCCCCACGGGAACGGCTTGCGCTCGAGCCCACCACGGGCGGCGAACTCCCACTCCACCTCGGAGGGGAGCCGCCCACCCGCCCACTGGCAGTAGGCGACCGCGTCGTTCCACGACACGTGCACCACGGGATGGTCGCCCCGGTCGTCGAGCGTGCTCTGCGGGCCCTCGGGATGACACCAGTCGGAGCCCTCGACCTGGCGCCACCACTCGGCACCCACCACGCCCCGCGTCAGCGGGAAGTCGTCGGGCAGCAGTCCACCGAAGACGAAGGACCAGCCGTACCGCTCGGCATCGGTCGCGAAGTCGGTCGCCGCGACGAACGTGGCGAACTCGTCGTTGGTCACACAGTGCGCGCCGATCTCGAACGGGGCGACGTCGACCCGCCGCACGGGTGCCTCACCGTCGTCGGGGTACGCGAGCTCGTCGTCGCTGCCCATCGAGAACGTCCCGCCCTCGAGCGTGACCACGACGCCGGGTCGTCCCCCGGCGGTCCCTTCTGCTCGGGCGGAGGTGCCGCCGTGGCCGGGCCCGCGGTCGGCCGACGGCGCACAACACGGTGATGGGGTCGAAGCGTCGCCACTCACGGCTCCATGGTGCGCGCGGCCGGAGAATGCCCGCCACACACCGATGAGTTCCGGCGCCGGTGACCGTCTGAGCGATCACCGTTCGATTCACCTGACCGATACGGAGAGACGAGGACCTCATGCCACAACGAGACGAAGCACCGCTCGGCGCGCCCTGCTGGATCGAACTGTTCACATCGAAGCCCGACGTGACGAAGTCCTTCTATTCCGAGCTCTTCGGCTGGACCGTCGAGGAGATGGGCCCGGACTACGGGAACTACTTCAACTTCAACAAGGACGGCCTGCGGATCGCGGGCGGAATGGCCAACGACGGCACCGCCGGTGCTCCCGACTTCTGGACGACGTACCTCGCGGTCGACGACGCGGACAAGGTGGCCGAGTCGGCCCCGGCGCACGGCGGAATGACGATGATGCCGCCGATGGAGGTCATGACGCTCGGCACGATGGTGATGATCGGCGATCCGGGCGGCGCGGCGATCGGCGGGTGGCAACCCGGCGAGCACAAGGGGTTCCAGGTGTGGGCAGAGTCCGGCACTCCGTGCTGGTTCGAGCTCCACACCACCGAGTACGACAAATCGGTCGACTTCTATCGTGAGGTCTTCGGCTGGCCGGTCCACACGATGAGCGACGATTCGGAGTTTCGCTACTCGACCCACGGGGCGGACGAGAACCAGACCGCCGGGATCATGGACCGCGGCGACATGACCGAGCCGTCACACTGGGCGATCTACTTCGGCTGCGACAGCACCGACGCCTCGCTCGAGAAGGTCGTTGCGCTCCGCGGCTCCATCGTCGAGGCCGCGCAGGACACCCCCTACGGGCGCATCGCGGTGGCGAGCGACCCGACCGGGGTCCAGTTCCGACTGGTGCAGGACTGACTCCTACCGTCGCCCTCGATGGGGGATTGCCGTCACGGACCGTGCTCGAGCACCCAGATCGGTAACGGCCCGTCGGGGATGTCTGCTCGCACCTGCCAGCCGGCGCGTTCGTAGAGCTCGACGTTGCCCGGGTTGGTCGTCTCGAGGACGGCGATCAACCCGTCGGCAGCGGCGCGGCGCAGGCCCGGCTCGATCAGCCGGCGACCGAGCCGGTGCCCGGCGTGGTCCGGGTGGGTGGCGAGGATGCCGAGGTACCAGTGCGGTTCGGCCGGGATCCACGGATCGACGGCCTCGCCATAGGTCCCCAGACGCGCCCGGGCGGCCTCACTGACCGGAAAGGGCGCGCTCGTGGTGGCGCCGTTGCGGGTCGGCGGGACCCACATCGAGACCGATGCGATCTCGGGTTCGACCCACACCGTGCCGAGCTCAACTCGAGCGTCGAACAGCGCGCCGGTGAACGCGCTCGCCTCGCCGGCATAGGTGTCGTCGTCGGGGAAGAAGTAGCGGTACGCCGGATCCGCGGCGAACGCCGCGACCACGGTGGCCACCAC
>DATEEV010000074.1:0-3739 GCA_035281005.1 Microthrixaceae bacterium
GAGTGCGTGCTCGGCATCTCGGCCGCGTCCGAGGCCGAGGTCGAGGCCATCGTCGAACGAGCGCGGGCGGCGGGTGCCGTCATCGCCACCGAGCCGGCCCCGCAGCCGTGGGGCTACGCGTCCGCCTTCTCGGACCTCGACGGTCACCTCTGGCTGGTCACCGCCGCGTCGATACCGGCCTGACGCGACCGTCGATGATGGTCAGGTCCGGTTCCAGATCGACGCGGTGCGGGTCGTTGGCATGGAGGCCCACATCGAGCTGCTGGACGCCCGACTCGACGCGCCACGAGCCCTCCGATCGGATCCTCAACTGATCGAGGTCGAGTGCGACGTCGACCGTCGCGACCTGGCCCGGCGGGACCTCGACGCGGGCGAACCCGACCAGGCGACGATGGGGCCGAACGACGGTCGAAGTGTCGTGGCCGCCGTACACCTGCACGCTCTTCGGGACACCATCCAGACGGCGCTGGAGACCGAGTACCTCGGTGGCACCAGTTGGCGAGGACTCCTCCTCAAACACAGCGACCTTACCCGCTCGCCGTCGACGCCTTGAGCTACCTTCTCGCCGTCGCCTTCCAAAGCCCCAAGCCCACCGCCACCGTTGCTCTCGCCCGTGGGCTGTCGCCGGCTAGTGGACCCAAGCGAGTCCTCGCCGCCCGCAGAGCAGGGCTCCTTCCAGAAACCGAGCCCGGCAAACCCGCCGGCGCGTGACCAACGTCCGGCTGGCCGACACGAGGTCGGAGTGAGGAACCCCAGACCACGTTCGCGGGAACGTCTGCCGCGAGCGGTGGGCGGGCACGACCACTGACAGCGTTGATCGAACGAGGAGGTGTGCCGTGCCGACGAGGTCCGCCAACGTGAAGAACCCGAAGCAGTACGAGGCGCTCAAGGACAAGGGCATGTCGAAGGAGCGCGCCGCGAAGATCGCCAACTCGCCGGATGCCTCCCGCAAGGGCGGCAAGAAGTCGCACTCCGGATCCGGGAAGTCGAACCAGGGCGGCACGACCGCCCAGCACAAGGCTGCCGGCCGCAAGGGCGGCAAGGCCGCGGCCAAGAAGCGCTGAGCGGCGGTCGCGGTGACCGGCCGCCTGGTCGTCGGCTGCTCGGGCTGGTCCTACGACGACTGGACCGGCCCGTTCTATCCGGCCGACCTGCCGGCGCGACGACGTCTCGAGCACTATGCGTCGCAGTTCGGCTCGGTCGAGGTGAACTCGACGCACTACGGCACGCCGTCGGCCGCGACGGTCGAGGGATGGCGCGCGGCGGCGCCCGACGACTTCGTGTTCTGTGTGAAGCTCCACCGCTTCGGCACGCATCGCAAGAAGCTCCTGGACCCCGAGTCGTGGGCGCCGCGCTCGCTCGAACCGGTGTTCGGTCTCGGCTCGCGGGCGGGTCCGGTGCTGCTCCAGCTCCCACCGCGCTGGAAGCCCCGCCTGGACCGGCTCGACGCCGCGCTCTCGACGCTGCGCGGGCTCGGCTCGCGTCCGGTCGCGGTCGAGGTGCGTGACGAGCGATGGCTCGGGGCAGAGCTCGACGAGGTCCTCGATCGACATCGCGCCGTGCTGTGCCACCACGATCTGGTGCGTGGCCTCATGACCACAGCCGCGCTGCGTACGCCGGCGGCCGGGTTCGTCTACCTGAGGTTCCACGGCCCGGATCCGGACCACCCGTACCACGGCTCGTACCCCGCGGCGACGCTGGGCCGCGTCGCTCGACGCTGCGCCGAGTTGCAACGTGACGAGGTCGACGTCTTCGCGTTCTTCAACAACGACGTGGGTGCCGCCGCACCGGTCGACGCGAAGCGCTTCGCCGCGGCGGCCCGTTCTGCCGCTGTCGTCAGCGGCCCCGACGGACCAACCGACCCTCGACCCGCTCGATCGCCGTCCACGGGATGTGCTCCGCCCGCCGCTCCCATCGGGTCGCGAGGAGCTTGACGAGCCACGGCCCGCGCACCCCGTTGCGGGTGTAGCCCAGACGGGTGGCCAGACCGGCCCGGCCCACCAGCAGCGTGTCGACCCGGAACAGCGCGTCGTCGCCCTCCGCCGACCGGGCGTCCTGCACCAGGCGCACGTCGTGCACCTTGCCGAGACGACGGCCGCGTTCGTCGACGACCTCCTGGTCCAACAGGTCCGAGATGCGCATCAGCTCGCCTCCTCGCCGTCTCCGTTGTCGCCACGCTCAGCGGCTCTCGTGTGCCCCGGGATGTGGTCGACCACCCGCTCGCGGGCCCAGCGTTCGGTGTGGGAGGTCGCGAGGTCGTCGGCATCGACGGCGAGGTTGATGTCGGCGCCGATGTCGGCGACATCGCGCATGGGGATGCGAATGGTGTCCTCCGCCTCGGTGGCGTGGCGCCACCACCGGCCCAACCGGGGATGGTCGAGCCGCTCGGCGAGCACCCCGGGACCGGCCAGGATGTTCACCACCACCAGCGTGTCGTCGTCGCGTTCCTCGAGCTCGAGGTCGTCGACGTTGCCGCACCGGCGTCCGTCCCGATCGAGCATCTGGTGATCGAGGAGGTGGAGCGCGGCGTCGACGGTGCGACCGGCGCCCGGATCGTCGGGTCGTTCCTCATCAGGAATGCTGCTCATTGGCCACCTCTCGTGAAGATCAGCAGGGGGATGGCGGCGACCCCCACCACCCCGAGGATGCCGAGGTACACGGTGGCCAGGCCGTTGAGGATCCGACCGTTGGTGCGCTCGCCCATGTAGTTCGGGTCGTTGGCGATGACGAGGATCGGGAAGTAGGTCAGTGGGAGCGCAGCTGCGCTCAACACGATGGAGTACTCGGTCACCTTGATGGGGTCGACCCCGCTGATCGCCACGAGCACGCCGATCGCGAGGCTCACGATCATCACGACGTGGAACCGCGCCGCGGCTCGCGGTGGGCGGTACTTGCCCCACTCCCAACCGAAGTACTGCGAGACGATGTAGCCGGCCGACAGGGTCGTCTCGAGCGCGGCACCGAAGGTCGCTGCGAAGATGCCGAGGATCGCGGCGGCCAATCCCAGCTTGCCGAGCTCGGCCGCGACGGGCAGCGGCACCTGCGAGAGGTGCTCGACCGAGATGCCGGTGGGTGAGAACAGCAGGTGCGCGCTGGCCATGATCGCGAGCGACAACAGGCCGCCCAGCGGGAACCCCAGATACACGTTGGCCCGGTTCAGGCCCAGGTCCTTCGCAGTCCAGCCGTCCTCCACCGCGCCCGACGAGAAGAAGAACACCTCGTAGGGCGTCATCGCCGCACCGAACAGGGCGACCCCGTAGAACGCGTAGGTGGGGATGCCCTCACCCGCGGGGACCGAGGGGTGCGTGATCTTGTCGACCATGTCGCTCCAGTCCGGTCCGATGCGCACCACGGCCACGGCGAACACGATCAGGGCCAGGCCGGCGAGCCCGAAGACGCGCTCCATGGTCGAGAATCGCATCCTCCACACGACGAGCCACACCAGGAACGCCACGACCGGCACCAGGAAGAGGTAGTTCACGCTCACGACCAACGAGATGGCGATGGACACGCCGGCGAGCTCGGCGATCAGCGTGAGGACGTTGATCGCGAACGACGCGACGAGGTTGATCATGCCGAATCGCGGCCCGAGCCGCTCCCGCACCAGGTCGAACACGGGTCGGCCGGCGCAGGCGGCGATCCGCCCGGCCATCTCGGCGTAGACGACGATGCCGACGACGCCGACGAACACCACCCACGCCAGGTTCATGTCGAAGCGCGCGCCGGCCTCGGCGTTCGC
>DATEEV010000075.1:0-12592 GCA_035281005.1 Microthrixaceae bacterium
TGCGGCCGTTCGGTTCGACGAGCTACTCGGGCTTCCGCCAGACGGAGATGTGACTGCGGCTGGTGCTGGTGAAGGGCTCGCGGTTCCAGTCGCTCCACCGATCGCGCAACGCCATCCCGGCAAGGCGCGCCATGAGATCCAACTCTGACGGCCACACGTTGCGGAATGGCGCCGAGAAGGTCTTGGTCTCGCCATTTGAGAACCAGTAATGGTGCGACCGTGAGCTCTGTGTCGCCACGTCGATCTCGTCGAAGCCGAGATGTGCAGGGCCCACATCGAACGGTATGACGGTCTCGCCGAGCACCAGTCGTTGCCACGGCGGAACGATGACCTCGATCACGAAGAAGCCGCCTGGCTCCAGATGTCTCGCAGCATTGCAGAAGCACTCGACCTGCGCGTCCTGGGTCGTCAGGTTCATGATCGTGTTTCGCACCAGGTACGCGAGGGTGAACGTGCCGCTCACTCTCGTGGTCGAGAAGCAGGAAGCTCACCGCGGGGTCGACGACCTCCGGATCGAAGAGGTGCGACCACAGGACGTCGTAGTGCTGCGCGACCCACTCATCGAAGTAGTTCTCGGGCAAGCCGCAAATCTGTTCGCGCGCAGCGACGTGCGCAATCGAGTTTGGGGCGACGCGGGCCGCACCGATTGCGTGATCCTGTGGGTGGATGCCAGGGCGGAGCGACGCTGACGTGCTGACGGGTCCGGCGCCGGCTCGGGGTCAGAACTCGTCGCCTTCGGCGATGGACATCAGGTCCTCCGCGGCCTGGCGGACCTGCACGTCGCGGTCGTCGCGGAGCCGGACCAGCGCGGCATCGACGTCGGGCCCGTCGAAGACGGCGAGGGCCAGCACCGCGCGGCGGCGGACCGTCGCACGGTCGTCGCACGCCGCGAGCACGGCGGCCCGTCCCTCTTCCGCCCCGAGCGATCCGAGCGCCGCGACCGCGCTCTCGCGACACAGCGAGTCGTCGTGCGAGGTGGCGATGGTGCAGAGCAGGCGGACCACACCGGGCTCGGTCGGCGTGATCTCCCCCGCGGCGAAGCACGCCGCTTCCAGAACCCGATCATCGGTGTCATCGAGCAGTCGCGACACGAGCTCGAGGCGCACCGCCGGGTCACGTCGCGAGCGAACCAGGGTCGTCGCGGCGCGGGCTCGGACGGCCGGCGACTCGTCGGCGATGGCCGCGGTCAGGTCGTCCGCGTTCTCGGCGTCGAGGCGGACGAGGGCGGCCAATGCACTGGAACGGGTGATGGGATGTGAGGCGTCGAGGCCCGCCCGTGCGGTCGCGACGTCGCCCGTGTGGCCGGCGAGGACCACTTCGGCGCGTGTCGGGAGCTCGGCATCGTCGGTCATGGCGTCATTTCGGGCGTGAACGGCGTTTCGGCTATGGACATTTCAATGGATTCGTTGCCTACACTTGCGCGATCTTCCCCAAGGAGGGCTAGCCCCATGTCGCACATGGTGATCTTCCAGACCCCTGACGGAAACCCTGGATACAACCAGTTCGAGTCCCTCGAGGAAGCGGTTCACTTCGTCGAGAGTCTGCGCAACGAGCAGCACGTCGAGACGGCGCGCATGTTCGCTCTCGAAGAGGTCAAGTTCGAGTTCAAGCCGTACTTCCGGGTCGAGCTCGACCCGCCGATGGTCGGACCGTCCGGCGATGCTGGTGCGACGGGTGAATATGTGTCGGGCACGACCTTCGGCGACACTCCTCCAGAGGACTACAACCCGGCCGATCCTGCCGCCCCGTTCGGCAACGGCGCGATCGACGCGCCGGATGCTCCCGAGCCGGTCGTCGCCGGCGCCGCGCCTCAGCCCACGTTCATGACCGTGCCGAACGGCCCTCCGCCGTCCGAGGCCGAGCAGCAGCCGACCCGGCGAGGCCTGTTCGGCCGTTGAGCTCAGCGGCCCTGGAGCGAGAGCCCGAGGCCGAGCACCGCGAGCCCGAGAACGACAGCGACCGCCGCCCCCAGCGCGGCCGTGACGATGACGAGGCCGAAACCGGAGCGGATCCGCTGCCACCAGCGGAGATTGACGTCGTAGCGGAAGCGCTCGTCGCTGCGGACGCGCCGCTCGTTCCGCTGAGAACGTGCTCGGGGAGCGCGCCGCGGATCCGCCGGTACCGTGGCAGGCTCAGGTCGCTTCCCGAACAGCATCGGGAACGCGATCATCGCCGACACCACCACCACTCCGAGGCCGACGAGCATCGTGACCGACATCACGGATGACAGCGTACCGGCCGGCGAGCCGAACGGGCCCGGCCCGGTTGCCGAGGAGCAGTCGGCCCGGCGCCGGCGTCGCCGGTGGCCTTACGTGGTGCTGGCCGGAGTCGTGGCCATGGTCGCCGCGGCGCTCTTCGTGCCCACCCCGTTCTACCTGTACGAACCGGGCGGGATTCGACCGACCGAGTCGCGCATCTCGATCAGCGACCATCAGGCGTTCTCCGATGGCGGGACGATCGATTACCCGACCGTTGGCATCCGTCAGGCCACGGTCGTCGGCCTGTTCGAAGGCTGGGCCGACGATGCGATCGAGGTCCGTTCGAAGGACGAGGTCTACCCCGGCGGCGACGTCAAACAGGAGCGGATCCTCAACCGCCGGATGATGGACGACTCCAAGTTCATCGCCACCGTGCTCGCCTTCGACCAGGTCGGGTATCCGGTCACCGTCACCGGGAGCGGTGCGTTCATCGACGAGTTGATGACGGGCTTCCCGTCCTCCTCGATCCTTCGCCAGGGCGATGTGATCACCGCCGTCGACGGCCGGCCGGTGACCACCGCCGGCGACCTCCGCCCGTTGCTGGAGGGAAAGGCCGCCGGTGACGTGGTGGAGCTCTCGATCAGGCGACCGGGCACCGACGGTGGCGAGCCGGTCGAGTTGACCGAGCGCGTCGAACTGGGCCGCAACCCCGACGACGATTCGCGCGGGTACCTGGGTGTCGCCGTGAGCACGGCGGATCAGGGCCTCGACCTGCCGTTCGACATCGACATCGACTCGGGCAAGGTCACCGGCCCCTCAGCCGGGCTGGCCTGGACGTTGGGACTGGTCGATCGGCTCACCCCGGGTGATCTCACCGGGGGTCGGCGCGTGGTCGCCACCGGAGAGGTCGCGACCGACGGCTCGGTCCTCACGATCGGTGGCATCGAGCAGAAGATGTCGGCGATCGTGCGCGGCGGCTACGACGTGTTCCTCTATCCCGAGTCCACTCCGAAGGAGTCGGTCGAGGCGATCGAGGCCATCGCGGGAGATCGGGTCGAGCTGCATCCGGTGGGCACCATCGACGAGGCCCTGGCCGTGCTGGCTCCGTCGGGGGTGCCGGCGGCGCCACCGCTGTCGTAGCGCCCTGAGGGGTGCGCCACCAGATCGGATGCCAGCCGTAGCATCGTCAGGATGGCCCCACTCTCTCGGAATCCCGGATCGGTCGATCCCGACGAGCTCGGGCGGCGCGAGTTCTCGCGTGCGCGCAAGGGATGGGATCCCGTCGAGGTGCGTGCGCACCTGCTGACGATGGCCGACGAGATCAAGCGGCTCCAGAGCGTCGAGTTCGAGCTCGAGACCAGGGTCGCCTCACTCGAGCGGGAGCTCGCCGACAGCAACGAGTTCGACGAGGGCCGCGTCACCCGGCTGCTCGGCGAGGAGACGGCACGCGTGTTGGAGGCCGCCCGTCACGCCGGCGTGGAGATCCGCAGCAAGGCCGAGGCCAGCTCCTCCCAGCTGGTGAGCGAGGCGCAGGATCGCGCGGCGGTCATCACCCGCGATGCCGAGGAGCTGCGGACGACGGCCGCCCGCGAGTCCGACGACGTGCTCAGCGCCGCCCGCGCCCGGGCCGACGAGCTGGTGAGCGCGGCGCGGCAGAGCGCGGACGAGGTCGTCGACAAGGCCAAGGCCGACGCCACCGCGACCGGCGAGCGCGCCGAGCAGCTTGCCGCCGACAAGGTCGCCGAGGCGGAGGCCGAGGCGGAACGCACCCGGACTGCCGCACAGGCGACGAAGACCGAGGCGGAGGAGTACGGCGAGCGGGTACGACTCGAGGCCGACGAGCACGCGACGACGGTCCGCGGCGAGGCGGACCGGTACGCGGAGGAGGTCCGCGGTGACGCCGACGAGGCGGCCGAGCGAGTGCGGTCCGACGCGGCCGCGGCAGCCGAGCGCCGGGCCGAGGAGGCGACTGCGCAGGCCGACAGCGAGGTCGAGGCGGCGAGGGAGCAGGGTCGCCGCATGATCGCCGAGGCCCGCGAGGCGCGCGAGCGGATGTTGCGGGACCTTGCGGATCGTCGACGAACGGCGCGCCAGCAGCTCGAGGCGCTGCGTGCGGGCCGGGAGCGGCTCCTCGAGTCGTTCGCATCGGCGCGCGAGGCCTTCGACGACGCATCAGACGAGTTGACCAACGCTCTGCCGGCCGCCCGCGACGCGGCGGATGCCGCGGCGCGAGCCGTCGACGACGACCTCGACGTCGCCGTCGCGGAGCTCGACGCGGAGATCGGGGGCACCGATCCGTTGGAGCTGGGAGACGGAGGTCTCGGGATCGCCTCGCCCGAGCCTCCGAGCGATCCGGCCGGCCCGTCAGGCTCCAGCGATGACGAGACCTTCGAGGCCACCCGGGTGTCGGAGACCGCGCGGGTGGTGACGGTGACGTCGGTGAGCGAGCCCGACGCGCCGGAGGGGGATCCCGGTGCTCCGAGCTCGAACGGCGAGTCCTCGGGCGCGCACCTCCGCCTCGTCGCCAACGGGGTGGCTGGCGAGGTGGCCGACCTCGACGACGACCTCGACCTCGAGGACACTGAGTCCGACGAGCGCGACTCCGAGGGAGCCGACGCGGCCGACGGCGAGTCCACCGGCTCGGTCGAGGCGATCTTCGCCCGATTGCGGGCGGGGCAGGGCACCGAGGACTTGGGCACCGGGGCCGAGACGGGCGACCTGTCGGGGCCGGGCGCGGTGATCATCGACCTGGCGGCAGAACCGACACCGGAAGCCGACACCGGGTCGAGCGCTGCAGTGGCGCACGACGAGTTGAGCGACACGACGCTCGCGGACGCCGACGCCGACGCCGACGCCGACGCCGACGCCGACGCCGACGCAGGCGAGGTGGAGGTGGAGGAAGCCCCAACCCTGCTCGACCGTCGCGACGAGGCCATCGCTGATGCCGAGAAGGCGGTGGCTCGCCGGCTCAAGCGGGCCGTGTCCGACCAGGAGAACGCGCTGCTCGACCGGATCCAGCGGTCCCGCAAGGCGAAGGTGAGCGAGGACGTGCTCGAGTCCGCCGAGAGTGCTGCGGAGACCATGTGGGTCGCGATCGTCGATGACCTCGGCAACGCCGTGGAGGCCGGCGCCTCGTTCCTCGAGGACGAGGATCACGGGGTCGCGGTCGACTCCGCGAAGGTCATCGGCGACCTTCGGGTCTCCTTCGACGAGTGGGTCGCGCAGCCCCTTTGGGAGCGCCTGCGCCGCACCATCGACGAGTCCGACGATCGCCTCGAGGCTCCGGAGCGGTTCCGGGCCGCCTATCGCGAGTGGAAGAACGAGCGGGCGCCTGACCTCGCCGGCGATCTGGTCACCCTGGCCTTCAACCGGGGGATCCTGGCCTCGGCGACCACGGCGGCCACCCACTGCTGGATCGTGGACCACGGCGGCCTGCCCTGTCCTGATGCCGAGGACAACCACCTCGCGGGCGATGTCATCGCCGGCGACGAGTTCCCGACGGGGCACCGGGTCCCCCCCGCGCATCCGGGCTGCCGATGCCTGCTCGCACCGATCGATCGGTAGTCTCGCCCTCCATGCGCGACCCGGCCCTGCAGACGTCCTGACCCCCGATGCGCTCCCCTGACGACATGGTGGGCCGCAGCGGTCGGCGTGTGCCCGGACCCCGCGTCCGGGGCTGGGTGGTGGCGGTCCTGGTGGTCGTGGTGTGTCTGGCGCTCAGCGCCAGGGCCATCGCCGGCTTCTACACCGACTACCTCTGGTTCGACAGCCTCGACTACACCGAGGCCTGGTCCCGGGTGCTGCTCACCAAGGTGGGCCTGGTCGTCGTGTTCTCGGCGCTGTTCTTCGTCGCCCTCTTCGTCAACCTGCTGATCGCCGACCGGGTGGCACCCCCGACGCTGCGCGGCCCCGAGGACGAGATGCTCGCCCGGTACCGGGACTTCGTCGAGCCTCGCCAGCGACTGTTGCGCTTCCTGGTCTGCCTGCTCTTCGGGCTCGTGGCCGGGGCGGGCGCTTCGGGACAGTGGAACAGCTGGTTGCTGTTCCGCAACGGTGGCTCGTTCGGCGAGGTCGACCCGCTCCACGAGCGAGACATCGGCTTCTACGTCTTCAAGCTTCCGTTCCTGTCCTATGTGTTGGGATGGGCCTTCGCGTCGGCGATCATCATCCTGCTGGTGGTCACGGTGGTGCACTACCTCAACGGCGGCATCCGATTGCAGGTCAACGGGCAGCGGGTCACGCCCCAGGTCAAGGCGCACCTCTCGGTGCTGCTCGCGGGCATCGCGCTGTTGAAGGCGGCCGACTACTGGCTCGAGCGGTACCAGCTGGTCCTGTCGGACCGGGGAGCAGTGAAGGGCGCGACCTACACCGACGTCAACGCACAGCTGCCCGCGATCCAGCTCCTCATCCTCATCTCGATCCTCTCGGCGGTCCTGTTCATCGTGAACATCCGCCAGCGCGGCTGGACGCTGCCGATCGTCGCCCTCGGGCTCTGGGGTCTGGTGGCGATCGTGGCCGGCGCGCTCTACCCGTGGTTCATCCAGACCTTCCAGGTGTCGCGGAAGCAGTCGGCGCGGGAGGCGCCCTACATCGAGCGGAACATCCAGGCGACCCAGGCCGCGCTCGGTCTCGACGACGTGAAGCTCGACAACTTCGACTACACGGACCTGCCCAGTGACCAGGCGATCTCGGCCAACGCCGACACGATCCGCAACATCCGCCTCCTCGACCCGGGTGTCGTCGATCGCACCTACAAGAGCCTCGAGACCCAGCTCAACTTCTACCGGTTCACCGACATGGACGTGGACCGGTATCCGATCGGCCCTGACGGTGCCGAAACCCAGGTCGTGCTCGGCACCCGTGAGCTCAACACCGCCGAGCTCCCCGACCCGAAGACATGGGAGCGCGAGCACCTGATCTACACGCACGGCTACGGGCTGGCGCTGGCGCCCGCCAACGAGGTGACGACCAAGGGCCGCCCCGAGTTCCTGGTGGGCGGCGTGCCCATCGCGATCGACCCCAGCGTCGCCTCGGTCGTACCGATCGACCGGCCCGAGATCTACTTCGGTGACGACCTCGACGACGGCAACGACGCCGGGTACGCGATCGTGAAGACCACCCGTCAGGAGGAGTCGGGCGAGAACGCTGATGGCACCCAGCCCGATGACGGGACCGACAGCGAGTACGAGGGTGACGGCGGAGTGCTCCTCAAGGGGTTCCTCCGGCGCGCCGCGTTCTTCCTGCGCTTCGGTGACCTCGAGACGCTGACCTCCGACTACCTCACTCCCGAGTCGCGCATCATCTACACCCGCGACATCACCCGCCGGATCGAGAAGGTCGCCCCGTTCCTCACCCTCGACAACGATCCGTATCCCGTGATCGCCGACGGGCGGATCAAGTACGTGGCCGATGGCTACACGACGGCATCGACGTATCCGTACGGCGAGGACATCGACACGACGCAGCTCGAGCCGTCGGCGGCCCTGCGCACATCGACCTTCAACTACGTGCGCAACTCGGTGAAGGTCGTGGTCGACGCCTACGAGGGAACAGTCGACCTCTACCTCGCCGACGAGCTCTACGGAGGGCGCAGGGACCCGGTGGTGCGTGCGTACGCGGCGGCCTTCCCCGAGCTGTTCAAGTCGTTCGAGGACATGCCGGAGGAGATCAAGCCGCACCTGCGCTACCCCGAGGACCTGTTCCGGATGCAGACCGCGGCGTGGGGGACCTACCACATCGAGGATCCCGAGGACTTCTACGCCGCCCGGGATCGCTGGGACGTGGCCCAGGATCCGGGGACCGAGGTGAATGCCTCCGCATCGGCCCAGACCATCGGCCAGACCCGGGACCGCATCGACCCCTACTACCTGATCATGCGTCTGCCCGGTGAGGAGCGTGAGAGCTTCCTGCTGTTCCGGCCGTTCGTGCCCCACTCCGACAACGACTCCAAACGCGAGATGGTCTCGTTCATGGTCGGCATGAGCGATGCCTCGAACTACGGGCAGCTCCGAACGTTCACGATGACCCAGCTCAACGCGGACGGCTCACGAGAACGCAATGGCAACGTCGACGGCCCCCTCATCGTCAACGACAACATCCTCTCGGACACGAACACCCAGGTGAGCCAGACGATCTCGTTGCTGGAGAGTGGTGGGTCGAAGGTCGACCTCGGCAACCTCCTGATCGTGCCGATCGACACCGGCCTGCTGTACGTGCGCCCGCTGTACGTGCGCGCCGACGCGGAGGACTCGGTGCCCGAGCTGCGCAAGGTGGTCGTGTCGATGGGTCAGCGCGTCGAGGTGGGAGACACCGTCGACGAGGCGCTCCGGCTGATCTTCCCGACCGCGGCCATCCCCCAGACCTCCGGGCCCTCCGACACGCCCGAGTCGACCAGCGAACCGGGGACGGCGAGCGATGATCCCACCGAGCTGATCCGCCGCTCGCTCGAGCTCTTCGACGAGGCGGACGCCGCGTTGAAGGAGGGCGGCTCAGAGGGTCTCGAGCAGTACAACGAGAAGATCGCCGAGGCCCAGGATCTGGTTCGACAGGCCAACCAGGCCCTGGCCGGGGCTGCTCCCGTCGAGGACGAGGCCGTGGTGGACGGCCAGGCAACTACGACCACCGCGGCGCCCTGAGTAGCGTGACGCCCGTGTTCGCCCTGCTCGAATTCCTCGACCCCGAGAAGCTGATCGACACCGTCGGCCTGATCGGGATCTTCGCGATCGTCTTCGCCGAGTCCGGCCTGCTGGTCGGGTTCTTCCTCCCGGGCGACTCGCTGCTGTTCACCGCCGGCATGTTCGCCGGAGGTGCGTTCGCGTCGAGATGGCCGGACATCGATTTCAACATCGTGGTGCTGTGCGCAGGCGTGTTCATCGCCGCCGTCCTCGGCGATCAGGTCGGCTACCTCTTCGGGCGAAAAGTCGGTCCGTCGATCTTCAAACGCCCCGACTCGAGGCTGTTCAAGCACGAGAACGTCGAGAAGGCCCAGGGCTTCTTCGACCGGTACGGGCCGAAAGCCATCGTGTTGGCGCGATTCGTGCCGGTCGTCCGCACGTTCACGCCGGTCATCGCCGGGGTCTCGCACATGGACTACCCGGTGTTCGCGCGGTTCAACGTCGTCGGCGGGCTGCTGTGGGGCGTGGGGGTGACCCTGCTCGGCTACTTCTTCGGTGGCATCGAGATCGTCCAGGAGAACTTCGAGGTCGCGATCCTTGCGGTGGTCGCGATCTCGTTCCTGCCGATCTTCATCGAGTTCGTGCGCCATCGCCGCCGAGGAGCGGCAGTGCCGGCGGGCGACGACGCCGGGGTTTGACGCAGCGACCGCTGCCGGACTGAACTTTCCGGTCGGCCCGAGGCACCACCGCCCGTAGCCGGGAGTCCACAGAAGGTCCGCGGCCCGTTCGCGCGCCGCAAGCAAGGGGATCCACATGTCTTCGATCGTCGCCTCCGAAGGTGGCTATCAACTCTTCGAGCTGGCCAGTACCGACAAGGTCCTGCTCGGTGCCTGCGTCGTCATCGCGGTGCTGGCGTTGATCGTCGGCACCATCATGATGCGTGGCGTCCTCGCCAAGGACCCCGGCACCGACAAGATGCAGGAGATCGCCGGCGCGGTGCAGGAGGGTGCGATGGCCTACATCACGCGCCAGTTCCGCACGATCCTGATCATCGTCGTGCCGCTCGCCGTCGTCGTGTTCGTGACGTCGACCGAGATCCTCAAGGAGGGCAGCGACGAGGGCCTGAGCCAGGCACAGTCCGGGACGTTCCGGACTCTTGCGTTCCTCAGCGGCGCGCTGTTCTCGGGCCTCATCGGCTTCCTCGGCATGTGGCTGTCGACCCGCGCCAACGTCCGCACCGCTGCCGCGGCCAAGACCGGCTCGATGGACGCCGCGATGCAGGTCGCGTTCCGCGCCGGCGGCACGGTGGGGCTGTTCACCGCCGGGCTCGGACTGCTGGGCGCCACGCTCATCGTCATCATCTTCCAGAACACCGCCTCGGCGATCCTGATCGGATTCGGTTTCGGCGGCTCGCTGCTGGCGCTGTTCCTCCGCGTCGGTGGCGGCATCTTCACCAAGGCGGCTGATGTCGGCGCCGACCTGGTGGGCAAGGTCGAGGCGGGGATCCCCGAGGACGACGCCCGCAACCCGGCGACGATCGCCGACAACGTGGGCGACAACGTGGGCGACTGTGCCGGCATGGCCTCCGACCTGTTCGAGTCGTTCGGCGTCGTGCTCGTCGCCAACATCATCCTCGGTGTGACGGCCTTCCAGGCCATCGGCCTCGAGGGTGACGAGGCCGTCAAGGGCCTCATCTTCCCGCTGGCGATGATGGCGCTGGGCCTGCTCTCGTCGATGGTGTCGATCTTCATCGTGCGGGCCCGCCCCGGCGAGACCGATGCCCTCAAGCCGATCAACCGGGGCCTGAACGTCGCTTCGCTGCTCAGCCTGGCCGGCGCCGCGGTGCTGGCCTTCGCCTACGTGGGCGATCCCGAGGGCGCTGACGTGTCCCAGGTTGGCATCCGCATGTTCTTCGCGATCGTCGCCGGTGTGGTGCTCGGCCAGGTCGCCAGCCGCATCACCCAGTACTTCACGTCCAGTTCGTTCAAGCCGGTGCGTGACATCGCCGACTCGGGTCGTACCGGCCCGGCGACCGTCGTGCTCTCCGGCATCTCGAGCGGCATGGAATCCGCCGTGTGGGCGGTCGTCGCCATCGCCGGCGCGATCCTCATCGGCCTCGGGCTCGGTGGGGGCGTCACGCTCTTCGCCTTCTACTTGGTGGCGCTCGTCGGCATCGGCATGCTCTCGACCACCGGCATCGTCGTGGCCGAGGACACCTTCGGGCCCATCGCCGACAACGCGCAGGGCATTGCCGAGATGTCCGACGAGCTCGAGGGCGACACCGAGCGGATCCTCGACGGGCTCGACACCGTGGGCAACACCACCAAGGCCGTCACCAAGGGTTTCGCCATCGGCTCCGCAGTCATCGCCGCGGTCGCGCTGTTCGCCTCGTTCCGCGAGACGATCGCCGCCGAGGCGGGCCTCGTGTTCGACGACATCGCTTTGAACATCGCCGACCCGAAGACCTTCGCCGGCGGCCTCCTCGGCGCCGTGGTCGTCTTCCTCTTCTCGTCGCTCGCCATCCTCGCGGTCGGACGCACGGCCGGAACGGTGGTCGAGGAGGTCCGACGCCAGTTCCGGGAGAAGCCCGGGATCATGGACTACACCGAGAAGCCCGACTACGGCCCGGTCATCGACATCTGCACGACCGCGGCGCTGCGAGAGCTCACCACTCCAGCGCTGCTGGCGGTGCTGATGCCGGTGGTCGTGGGCTTCGCGCTCGGTGAGTTCGCGCTCGGCGGCTTCCTCGCCGCGGCGATCATCACCGGTGCCTTGATGGCGAATTTCCTCTCCAACGCCGGTGGTGCGTGGGACAACGCCAAGAAGTACGTCGAGGAGGGGAACCACGGGGGCAAGGGCTCCGAGGTGCACAAGGCGGTGGTGATCGGCGACACCGTCGGTGATCCGTTCAAGGACACTGCCGGCCCGGCGATCAACCCGCTCATCAAGGTGATGAACCTCGTGGCGCTGCTGGTGTTGCCGGCGGTGATCTCGTTGTCCGACAACGACGGGGCTCGCTTCGCGATCGCGGGCGTGGCGCTCGTCGTCATCCTCGGCGGCGTGCTGTTCTCGAAGCGCTCCGGCGGAGGCATCGCCCACGACACCCCGGCCCCCGAGACCGCTCCCGACGCGGCCACCGTCTGAGCTTGGCCGCGTCGCAGCTGACCTACGTCGTCGAGTTGGACGCGACGAGCTCTCTCAGCCTTGCCGTCGCAGGGCTGGGCGACATCGGGTTCCGCTACGAGCCCATGACCGCCTGGAGCGGCTGGGCCGAGCTCGGCAACAAGACCAAGGCCGCCCTCATCGGCGGGTTCTCGCTCTACATGAAGGTGCGCGTCGACGTGCACTCCACCGAACGTCCTCACCAGCATTCGGTCGTCATCACCAAGGACTCCACGGGCATGATGGGGGGCGCCATGGGCATGTCGAAGACCAAGAAGAAGTTCGACGAGGTCGATCGGGCCGTCGTCGCGCGGTTCGGCCCCGCCCTCGTCCACCGTCAGGCCCTCTGAGGACGCTCCCGTGTCGTCGCCGGTGCGGGTCGAGCGACGAGGACCGGTCACGATCGTCACGATCGACCGACCGGAGGTCCGCAACGCGGTCGACGGGCCGACGGCGGAAGCGCTCGCCGAGGCGTTCCGCGACTTCGATGCCGACGCGACGGCGTCGGTCTCGATCCTGACCGGCGCCGGGGTCACGTTCTGTTCCGGTGCGGATCTCACCGGGATGCTCGAGGGTCGGGGCAACACGGTCTCCGACGATCTGTCGGTGGACGGTCCG
>DATEEV010000076.1:0-13176 GCA_035281005.1 Microthrixaceae bacterium
GCGGGAGGTCGGGCGGTGTTCGTGGGCCCTGACAACGGGCTGCTGGCCCCGGCGGTCGGCATGATCGGCGGGGCCGAGCGCGCCGTGGTGCTCGACCGGCCCGAGTACCACCTCGAGGCGCCCGGGCCCACCTTCGCCGGCCGCGACGTGTTCGCCCCGGTGGTCGCACACCTCTGCCTCGGGGTCGGCCTCGACGAGGTGGGAACCCCCGTCGACACCACGACGCTGATGCCCGGGACCCTGCCCATCACCCACGCCGAGGGTGACCAGCTCACCTGCGAGGTGCTCTGGATCGATCGCTTCGGCAACGTCCAGCTCAACGTCGATCCCGACGAGCTCGAGGGCTGGGGTGACCGCATCACGATCACGGTGGGGGAGCGCAACCGCGTCGGTCGCCGGGCGGGCACCTACGCCGAGATCGGTGTCAGTGAGATCGGGTTGGTGGTCGACTCCTACGGGCTGGTGTCGCTCGCCGCGAATCGGGTGTCGGCCGCGGAGACGCTCGGCCTCGGCGAGGCCGACGAGGTCCGCCTGATCCGGATCCCTGATGACGGGGGAGTCGAGGACGAGGGGGGAGACCGCGATCGAGCGGTCACCACGTCGGTCGCGCTCGGCCGTCGCAGCCCGCCGCGAGATCGATCGAGCGAAGGGGCTTGAACGATGCGACGAGGCACGACCATCGCGATCGTGATCCTGATGCTGGTCCTGGTGGGTGCCGCCGCTCTGCAGCTCGCGCTGGCCGCCGGAAAATGAGCCCGCAGTGACTACCCTCCAGACGTGAACCTGGCCGAGGTGTTCGACCGTCACGACGGCGAATCGGTGGCGCTCATCAGCAGGGGCAAGGCCACCACCTACGACGAGCTGCGCTCTCAGGTGGCCGCGTTGCGCGCCGGCCTGCAGGGCGCTGGCCTCGAGCCCGGCGACCGCCTCGCGATCATCTGTGGCAACAACTGGTACTTCGTGGCGGCTTATCTCGCCGCCCTGGGCGCCGGCCTTGTGGCGGTTCCGCTCAATCCGATCAGCCCCTCCACCGAGCTCAGCATCGAGCTCGACACCGTCGGAGCGAAGGGCGTGGTGGTCGGTCCGACCGGACGCGAGATCTTCGCGTCGATCGACCCGGGTTCGATCCCCACGGTCGAGACGGTGATCGGGTGCGGCTTCAGCCCGGAGGGCGGCGTCGACCTCGACGATCTCATCGAGGGTGACACCGCACCGATCGTCGAGCGCGACGACGATGACCTCGCCGTCCTGGTCTTCACGAGCGGCACCGCCGGGTCGCCCAAGGCCGCGATGCTCAGCCACGGCAATCTCCGCACGAACATCGCCCAGATGCTGTCGGTCCCCGGGCACGCGCAGGGTGCCGAGGACGTCGTGTTCGCGGTGCTGCCGTTCTTCCACATCTTCGGGCTCAACGTGGTGCTCGGATCGACATTGGCGACGGGTGCGTCGATGCTGCTCGTCGAGCGGTTCGACCCGATCTCGGCGGTCGAGGCGATCGGCAAGCACGGCGCCACGGTCGTGAGCGGCCCGCCGACCATGTGGCAGGCATGGGCCATGTTCCCCGACATCGCCGCCGACGCGTTCGCGCCGGTTCGCCTCGCCGTGTCGGGTGCGGCTCGCCTGCCCGAGGAGACCGCTCGTGCGTTCGAGGCCCGCTTCGGGCTGCACCTGGCCGAGGGGTACGGCCTGACCGAGGCCGCCCCGGTGGTCACCTCCTCGGTCGACACCGGCGCCCCCTTCGGCTCGGTGGGGGTCCCGGTGCCCGGCCTCGAGGTGCGCATCACCGACGAGAGCGGCGACGACGCCCTCATCGGCGACTCGGGCGAGCTGTGGGTGCGCGGACCGAACGTGTTCCTCGGCTACTGGAAGGACCCGGTGGCGACGGCCCAGGTGCTCGACGACGACGGATGGCTGCACACCGGCGACGTGGCCACGGTCGACGACGACGGGTTCCTCTATCTCGTGGACCGGGTGAAGGACCTGATCATCGTGTCGGGCTTCAACGTCTACCCGGCCGAGGTCGAGGACGTGCTGATGCAGCACCCCGGCATCGATGCCTGCGCCGTGGTCGGCGTGCCCCATCCCTACTCCGGGGAGGCGGTGAAGGCCTACGTGGTGACAGTGCGGGGTGAGTCGGTCGAGGAGGATGACATCATCGCCTTCTGCAGCACCCGACTCGCCCGCTACAAGTGCCCCGAGAAGGTCTGGTTCGTCGACGAGGTGCCCCAGGGCATGGGGGGAAAGGTCCTTCGCCGGGCCCTCCGTTGATGGGCTCGCGCCACGAGGACCACGCGCCTGGGACCGACTTTGTGAACAAATGAACGAGGCCGGTACCGTGGCCCCATGGGCCGGACCCCGAGCACTCGTGAGATCCCCGAGGCGACGGTCGCCCGGCTCCCGGTCTACCTGCGGGCATTGCAGGAGGTCGCCGGCGCCGAGCTCGCGACCATCTCGTCGGAACGGCTCGCCGAGATGGCCGGGGTCAACGCCGCCAAGGTCCGCAAGGACCTCTCCTACTTCGGCAGCTACGGCACCCGTGGGGTAGGTTACGACGTCGAGTACCTGCTGTTCCAGATCCGGCGAGAGCTGGGCCTGACCCACGACTGGCCCTGCGTGATCGCCGGGCTCGGCAACCTGGGCCAGGCCCTGGCCAACTACGGCGGCTTCCAGGACCGCGGGTTCGTGGTCGCGGCGTTGATCGACAGCGATCCCGCCAAGGTCGGCACGAAGGTGAACGGGGTCGTCGTCTGCCATGTCGACGATCTGGCGGACCTGGTCGCCGATCGCGCGATCTCGATCGGCGTGATCGCCACGCCGGGCGCGGCCGCCCAGGAGGTCGCCGACCGAATGGTCGCCGCCGGCATCACCTCGATCCTCAATTTCGCACCGACGGTGATCACCGTCCCCGACGAGGTCTCGGTCCGCAAGGTCGACCTCGCCGTCGAGCTCCAGATCCTCTCCTTCTACAACGAGCGCCGCTCGGGTCAGACAGGCGGCCCGTCCGGCCTGGAGAACGCCGGATGACGGCGCAGTCCGGGCAGAATGGGGCCGTGCCTGTCGAAATTGCGGCGCGGCCCGTCGAGAATCCGACGCGACAGACGAGTTGGCAGCGTCGGTCGCGATCCACAAAGCTGGCGTCGTGTCCGTCGTAGTCATCGGCGCCAGCCACCGCACCGCTCCACTGGCCGTGCTGGAGAAGATGGCGGTCGATCGCGAGCACCTCCCGAAGTACCTCGACGCACTGTTGGCCCGGGACCACGTGAGCGAGGCGGTCATCGTCTCGACGTGCAACCGCACCGAGATCTACGCGGTGGCCGAGCAGTTCCACGGGGCGTACGACGACGTGCGCGACCTCTTCAGCGACATCACCTTCCTGCCGCCCGAGGCGTTCGCCGACTCGCTCATCGTCGAGTGGGACACCGCCGCGGTGCGCCACCTCTTCGCCGTCGCCGCCGGCCTCGACTCGGTGGTCATCGGTGAGCACGAGATCCTCGGCCAGGTCCGCGACGCCTGGGACGTGGCCCGCAACGGGGGCGCCGCCGGATCGACGCTCAACCTGTTGTTCCGCCACGCCATCGAGACCGGAAAGCGCGCGCGGACCGAGACCGCCATCTCGCGCTCGGTCACGTCGGTGTCGCAGGCTGCGGTCGTGATGGCGTCGGATCGACTCGGCGGGCTCGACGGCCGCGATGCGGTCGTGCTCGGCGCCGGCGCGATGGGTCAGGGCATGGTCAGCCTCCTCGCCGAGGTCGGCGTGCGCGAGGTGACCGTCGTCAACCGCTCTGCGGAACGCGCGGAGCAGGTCGCGTCGCTCGCGGCGGGGCGTGCCGCCACCCTCGGTTCGCTCGCGGACGAGCTCGTCGCCGCCGACGTGGCCTTCACGTCGACCGCGTCCCCGGTGCCGCTGTTGTCGGTCGACGACATCGCCCCGGTGGTCGCCCGACGCGACGGCCGCCCGTTGCTGATCGTCGACATCGCGGTGCCCCGAGACGTCGACCCGGTGGTCGGCTCGATCGAGGGCGTCGACCTTCTCGACATGGACGACCTCCGCGCCTTCGCCGATCGCGGCCTGGCCGAGCGTCGCCGCGAGGTGCCGGCGGTCGAGGCGATCGTCGACGCCGAGGTCGACCGCTACGAGTCGGCGAGGACCTCCCGTGAGGTGGCTCCGCTGGTGACCGACATGCGCGAGTGGGCAGAGACGGTCCGCGGTTCCGAGGTCGGGCGATTCGCCACCAAGCTGTCGACCCTCGACCCGAACGAGCGTGAGGCGGTCGAGGCGCTCACCCGGGCGATCGTCGCCAAGCTGGTGCACGTCCCGACCACGCGGCTGAAGGACGCGTCCGGCACCCTTCGCGGCGAGCGGCTCAGCGCGGCGCTGCGCGATCTCCTCGACCTGCCCTGACCCGGCGGTCGACCTGTGCCGCTCGTCCGTCTCGCGACCCGCGGCAGCCCCCTCGCCCGCTGGCAGGCCGACCACGTGGCGGAGCGACTGCGCGCCGCCCACGCCGGCCTCGAGGTCGAGCTGGTCACGGTCTCGACCGAGGGTGACCGGCGCCGTGACGTTCCCCTCGCCGAGATCGGGGGCAAGGGCGTGTTCGTGAAGGAGGTGCAGGCCTCCGTGCTCGACGGCAGGGCCGATTTCGCGGTCCACTCGGCGAAGGACCTGCCCGCTGAGACGCCGAACGGTCTCGTCATCGGTGCCGTCCCCGAGCGCGGCGACGCTCGGGACGCGCTGGTCGGCTCGACCCTGGCCGATCTCGGCTCGGGCGCGACCGTCGCCACGGGATCACGGCGGCGAGCCTGCCAGCTGCTCGACCTGCGCCCCGATCTCGAGATCGTCGACCTTCGCGGCAACATCGACACGCGCATGGCCAAGGTCGGCGAGGTCGACGCGGTGGTCGTCGCGTTCGCGGCCCTGGTGCGTCTCGGTCGTGACGCCGAGGCGACCGAGGTACTCACTCCCGAGGTGATGCTGCCGCAGGTGGGCCAGGGAGCGCTCGCGATCGAAGCACGCGCCGACGACGCCGCGACGGCCGAGCTGCTGGCGGTGCTCGAGCACGGGCCCACCCGGCGAAGGCTCTCCGCGGAACGGGGCTTTCTCGCCGAGCTCGGCGGAGACTGCGACCTGCCGGCCGGCGCGTTCGCCGAGCTCGAGGGCGCGATGGTGCGTGTCCGCGCGCTCCTCGCGGACGAACGGGGACTGCGACGGGTCGAGGTCGAGGGCGAGGACGCGGAGCGCGTCGGTCGGGATGCGGCTCGGCGACTCCGCGGCGACTCGTAGGCTCGCCCGGCATGAGCGGCGCCGACGGGACGTGAGCGACCCATGACCGTGTACCTCGTGGGCGCCGGCCCCGGTGACCCCAGGCTGATCACGGTGCGGGGCGCCGAGCTCCTGGGTCGCGCCGAGGTGGTGGTGTACGACCGCCTGTCGGCTCGCTCGCTGCTCGACCTCGCTCCGCCGGACGCGATCCGGATCGACGTCGGCAAGCAACCGGGCTCGCCGAGCACTCCGCAGGACGAGATCAACCGGATCCTGGTGGAGCACGGCCGGGCGGGACGGTGCGTGGTGCGGCTCAAGGGAGGCGATCCGTTCGTCTTCGCCCGCGGTGGCGAGGAGGCCGAGGCGCTGCGCACCGCAGGTGTCCGCTATGAGGTCGTTCCGGGGATCACCTCGGCGATCGCCGTCCCCGCGTACGCCGGCATCCCGGTCACCCAGCGGTACTCGTCGACCTCGGTGACGATCGTGACCGGTCACCTCGCTGGAGCCGACGCCGCCGGCGGCGAGGCGTCGGTGGACTGGGAATCCCTCGCCAAGGTGGGTGGGACGATCGTCGTGCTGATGGGAGCGGCGCGCCTCGAGGAGATCGCGCGCCGACTGATCGCCGGTGGGCTGTCGCCCGACACGCCCGCCGCGGCCGTGCGGTGGGGGACCCGGCCCGACCAGACGAGCGTCCGGGCGACGCTGTCGACCATCGCCGAGCACCGCGTCGCGGCACCGGTCACGGTCGTGATCGGCGAGGTCGCCGCGCAGCACCTCGACTGGTTCGAGTCGCGGCCGCTCTTCGGGCGCGCTGCGGTGGTCACGCGTTCGCGCGCTCAGGCCTCGATGATGTCGGCCGCGTTGGGCGAGGCCGGCGCGGCCGTGGTGGAGTTCCCGGTGATCGAGATCGTGGATCCGGCCGACGGTGGTGCGGCGCTGCGCGATGCGGCGATGCGGGTCGACGAGTTCGAGTGGGTGGTGTTGACCTCGCCGAACGGCGCCCGACGGTTCCTCGACGCGGTGGGCGACGTCCGCCGCCTCCACGACACCCGGATCGCAGTGATCGGCACCGGCACCGGCGCGGCGGTGCGGGAACGATCCCTCGACCCCGACCTCGTGCCCGAGCGGTTCGTGGCGGAGTCGTTGCTCGACGCGTTCCCGCGCCCGCACGAGGGGGCCCGCCCTGTCCTGGTCGCTCGCGCCGAGGTCGCCCGCGAGCTGCTGCCGACGGGCCTCACCGACCTCGGATGGGAGGTCGAGGTCGTCGACGCCTACCGGATCGTCCCGGCCACGCCGGACCCGGACCTGCTCGAGGCGGTCGCGGGAGCCGACGTGATCACGTTCACGTCGTCGTCGACGGTCACCAACTTCCTCGCGGTCGCCGGTCGCGAGCACCTGCCGGCGGCAGTGGCCTGTATCGGTCCGATCACGGCGGCGACCGCACGGGAGGCAGGTCTCGCGGTCACCGTCGTTGCGGCCGAGCATTCGATCGACGGCCTGGTCGCGGCCATCGTCGAATGGGCGGAGCAGCCGGCGTGAGCAACGACGGTGAGTGACGTCGAGGCGGTAGTGCGGTTGCACAACCCGGGCTGGCGTGCGGGTTGTGCCGCGCTGATCGCACTCGGGCTCGGTGTCGCTGCCGTCGGGCTGTGGCGGTGGCGCGACGGAGGCTCCGCCCTGGTCGACGGGTTCTTCGTGCTCGTCGGGCTCGGGTTGGCCGGGGTCGGCACGTTGTTGACGATGAGCTCGGTCGAGTTGCGTCCCGGACTGGTCGACGTCGTCAACGGGTTGCGCCGGCACCGCTTCCACGTCGCCGAGGTCACGGGTGTCTCGATCGCCGGCTTCGGTGACCAGCGAGGAGCGGTCGAGGGCGTGCCACCGCCACGGTCCACGTGGTGCCTCCGCGTCGACACCGCGCGGGGACATGTGCTGTCTGCGGGCCTGGCTGCCAATCGGCGCCCGTCGCAGCGCCGGCGACTGGAGGAACTGGTCGTCGAGGTCGCCCGGCACTGTGGGCTGGCGACGACCCCCACGTAACATCGACGCGTGGCCTTTCCTCAGCACCGGCCCCGCCGGCTCCGCACGTCCGCCGCGATGCGTCGGCTCGTGAGCGAGACCCGGCTCTCGGTCGACGACCTGATCGCGCCGCTGTTCGTCCGGGAGGGCATCACCGAGCCGAGGCCGATCCCGTCGCTGCCCGGGGTGGTCCAACACACCCGTGACTCGCTGGTGAAGGAGGTCGCCGAGCTGGCCGAGCGGGGCATCCCCGCCGTCATCCTGTTCGGGATCCCCGAGACCAAGGACGCGATCGGCTCCGAGGCCTCGGACCCCGACGGCATCGTCCAGGTCGCACTGGGAGACCTTCGTGACCGCTTCGACGACCGCCTCGTGCTGATGGCAGACCTCTGCCTCGACGAGTACACCGATCACGGACACTGCGGCATCGTGCGCGCGGACGGTCGCGTCGACAACGACGCAACCCTGGACCGCTACGTCGAGGTCGCGCTCGCGCAGGCGGCGGCCGGTGTCGACGTCGTGGCGCCGTCGGGGATGATGGACGGCCAGGTCGGCGCGATCCGGGGCGCCCTCGACGAGGCCGGCCACGTCGAGCAGGCGATCCTCGCCTACTCGGCCAAGTACGCATCCGGCCTCTATGGCCCGTTCCGCGACGCGGTCGACGTCGAGATCGCGGATGGCGGCGATCGCACGACCTACCAGCAGGACCCCGCCAACGCTCGCGAGGCGCTACGCGAGCTCGCCCTCGACATCGAGGAGGGCGCCGACATGGTGATGGTGAAGCCGGCGATCACCTACCTCGACATCGTCGCGGAGGCTCGTCGTCGATTCGACGTGCCCGTGGCCGCGTATCACGTGTCGGGCGAGTACGCGATGGTGAAGGCCGCCGCGGAACGAGGCTGGATCGACGGCAAGCGGGTCGCGCTCGAGCAGCTACTCGCCGTGAGACGAGCCGGCGCGGACGCGATCCTCACCTACTTCGCAAAAGAGGCCTCGGAGTGGCTCAGCAACGAATGACCACGAATCGAGCCCTGTACGAGCGCGGGTTGAAGGTGACCCCGGGTGGGGTGAACTCACCGGTGCGCGCCTTCCGCTCGGTCGGCGGCACCCCGTACTTCGTGGCGCGCGCCGAGGGTGCGCACGTCTGGGACGTCGAGGGCAACAGGTTCGTCGACTACGTCCAGTCGTACGGCGCGTCGATCCTCGGTCATGCCCACCCCAAGGTCATCGCCGCGGTGCAGGAGGCCGCCACGCGAGGCACGACCTATGGCGCGCCGACCGAGGGTGAGGTCCGGCTGGCCGAGGAGCTCTGCGGCCGCGTCCCGGGCCTCGAGCAGGTCAGGCTGGTGTCGTCGGGCACCGAGGCCACGATGTCGGCGATCCGACTGGCCCGCGGGGTGACCGGACGCGACCGCATCGTGAAGTTCGCCGGCAACTACCACGGCCACAGCGACTCACTCCTCGCCGCAGGCGGGTCCGGCGTCGCGAGCCAGGGCCTCACCGGTTCCGAGGGTGTCACCGCCGGTGCGGTCGCCGACACGGTCGTCGCGCCCTACAACGTGGTGCCGGAGCTCGACGAGAATGTCGCCGTCGTGATCGTCGAGCCGGTCGCGGCCAACACCGGGCTGATCGCCCCGGTGCCGGGGTTCCTCGAGGGCCTCCGCCGCGCATGCGACGAGTCGGGTGCGTTGTTGTTGTTCGACGAGGTCATCACGGGGTTTCGGCTCGGTGTCGGTGGCGCCACCGAATGGTCGGGTGTCACGCCCGATCTGTGGTGCTTCGGCAAGGTCGTCGGTGGTGGCCTGCCCGTGGGCGCGTTCGGCGCGACCGCGGCGACGATGTCGCACCTCGCGCCGCTCGGCGGCGTGTACCAGGCAGGAACGCTGTCGGGGAACCCGCTCGCCACGGCCGCGGGGCTGGCCGTGCTCGCCGAGCTCGACGCGGTCGCCTATGCCGAGCTCGCCCACATCGCCACCCGTCTCGCCGACGGTCTGGCCGCCGCGTTCGAAGATGCCGGGATCGCGGTGGTGGTGCCTCGCGTCGGACCGCTGGTCGGGCTGTTCTTCGGCGACCGTCAGCCCCTCGACCACGACGAGGCCAAGGCGTCGGTCGACGCCGGCCGCTACGCCGAGTTCTTCCACGGCATGCTCGATCGCGGCATCGCGTTGGCGCCGGGTCCGTACGAGGTGATGTTCCCCTCGCTCTCTCACACCGACGAGGACCTCGCGGTGACGATCGACGCGGCCCGCGACGTCGCCGCGGCGATGGCGGGCTGACGACCGATGCTCGTGGCTCGCTACCAGCTCGGTCCGATGGCCGACGAGGTCGACGCGGAGGTGAGGCGCCTCGTCGCCGACGACGCGGTGGCGCGGCTCTGGGCCCGTGATCACACGCTGTTGTCCGACTCGCGAGTCGAGTGCGCCGATCGGATGGGTTGGCTCGACACGATGGACGCGTCGCTCGCCGTCTGGCCGGAGCTCGAGTCCGCGGCGGAGAAGATCGCCGCGATCGCCGATCACGTGGTGCTGATGGGGATGGGCGGCTCGTCGTTGTTCCCCGAGGTGCTCGACCGCACGTTCGGCTCCGCGCCGGGTCGGCCGTCCCTGACCGTGATCGACACGACCCACCCCGCCGCCGTGGCGGCGGTCGGCGCGGCATGCCCAGCTGATCGGACCTTCCACCTCGCGGCCTCGAAGTCCGGCTCCACCGTCGAGACCCGATCGCATCTCGCCTGGTTCTGGCAGCGCTCGCAGGACCCGTCACGCTTCGGCGTCGTCACCGATCCCGGCTCCGCACTGGGCGAACTGGCCCGTCAGCGCGGGTTCGCCCACGTGTGGGAGAACGATCCCGACATCGGCGGCCGATTCAGCGCGCTGTCGATGTTCGGCATGGTGCCCGCGGCGCTCGTCGGGGCTGACGGCGAGGCGCTCCTCGAGGCTGCCGACGAGGCTCGTGACGTGCTCGCGCCGTTGGGTGACGACGGAGACCTCAACGTCGGCCTCGTGCTCGGTGCCGTGCTGGGAGTGGCAGCGCGGTCGGGACGCGACCGGCTCACTTTCGTCCTGGAGGACCGCATCGCGAGCTTCGGTTCCTGGCTCGAACAGCTCATCGCCGAGTCACTGGGCAAGAATGGGGTGGGCGTCGTGCCCGTCTTCGGCGAGCCGGCGGAGCTCGTCGCCGCCTCGGCCGAGCGTCGCGTCGTCGTGGGAATCGGCGACGTCGAGCTGCCCGACCTCGTGCTCGCCGACGGCGACCGGGTGCCGACGATCCACCTCGGCCTGGAGGAGGCCACCGACCTGGGCGCCCAGCTCCTGTTGTGGGAGGTGGCCACCGCTTTCGCCGGCGGCGTGATCGGCTGCAACCCCTTCGACCAGCCCGACGTCGAGGCCGCGAAGGTGGCGGCCCGCGCGCTGCTCGCCGATCCGACGACGATCGGCGACACCACCCCGACCGTGCCGATCGCCGACGCGCTCGAGCTCGTCGGACCGGACGACTGGGTGGCCGTGTGCGCTTTCACGGACCCCGGCAGCGAGACCACCCGCGAGCTCGAGCGGGCCCGCACCGCGCTCGGTCGCCGGCTCGGTGTGCCCACGACCTTCGGTGTGGGGCCGCGGTTCCTGCACTCGACCGGTCAGCTGCACAAGGGTGGCCGTGACGACGTGGTGGTGATCCAGGTGCTCGACGCGGGGAGCGAGGATCTCGCCATCCCCGAGCAACCCTTCACGTTCGGCCAGCTTCTCACCGCCCAGGCGGACGGCGATCTGCGGGCCCTCGCCGCGGCGGGCCGACGCGCCGTGCGCGTCAGCGTCGACGACCTCATCGGCCTGACCTGACGCTCTCGATTCCCGAACTGTGTGCAGATCCGGCCCTCATAGGACGGAACTCGCACACAGAACGTGGAGGGGTGGTGGTGTCAGGCGGGGCGAACGGTGAGTCGGACGACCAGTGGGTCGCCGTCGCCCACGACCTCGACCGAACGCAGGTAGCCATCGCGTTCGGACTCGGCGCCGCGGATCGCCTCGTCGGGATTGAGCTCCCACAACGGCGACGAGTGCGCCATGACCCGCTCACCCTCCAGCAGGGGCCCGAGCGCGGACCCGTCGACGAACGCGGCGAGGTCGCCGGCGGGGATCGTGAACGTCACGTCCAGCTGGCTGGGCCCGAGCTGCACCGAGCGATACTCGGCGAGCGAGTCGGGGAACTCGATGCCCGTGGCCGCGCCGAGCTCGTCCTTCGAGGGCGCGGCGAACGGCAGGGTCGGCCCGGCGGTCGTACTGGTCGTGGCGGGCTCCTCGGAGTCGGAGCAGGCCGCGATGAACAGCAGCGCCACGACGGCAATGACGACGCCACGGCCGAGCGGTCGCGACCCGAGGCGCTTGCGGGCACTCGTGCGCGCCCGTGAGCGGACCGTCATGCAGCGTCGCGCTCGGGCACGACCCGAGCGAGGGCCGCCGCGGTGCGGTACACGGCCTCGGCGGTGCCGATCTCGTCGGGTCGCAGCAGGTTCGCCATGATCCGCAGGACCCACTCCATCAGCGTGCGGGACTGCATCCCGATCCGGGTGAGCTCCCGCATGAGCGCGGGACGGCCGATCAGCTTCACGAAGAGCCGGGCGACCTTGAAGTACAGGCCGTACTCGTCATCGAGGATCTGCGGGTAACGGGACAACGGGGCACCGCTGCCAGTGACCAGGCACTCCGAGAGCAGGCCGGCCGCGATGCGGCCGGTCTCGTACGCGTAGTCGATGCCCTCACCATTGAAGGGGTTGATCGACCCGGCGGCGTCGCCGATGACGACCCACGTGGGGCCGATCTTCGGGTTCACCGAGCCCGCCATCGGGAGCCTCCCCCCGGTGGGCGGAGCACACGGCGCCGTGGGGTCGATCTGCCAGTGGGCGGGCAGGGTGTGGGCCCACTCGGTCATGAGGTGCGACGTGTTGACCGACTTGAAGTCGCGGAACGTCGACAGCAACCCGATGCCGATGTTCACGGTGCCGTCGCCGACCGGGAAGATCCATCCGTAGCCGGGCAGCGAGTTGCCGTTGCGGTCGCGGACGTCGAGGGCGGACTCGATCCACGGCTCGGCGTGCATCGGGCTCTCGTAGTAGGTCCTAATCGCCATGCCCTGGGGGTAGCCGCGGTTGCGGCTGGTGCCGAGCGCCCGGCCGAAGCGCGAGTTCGCACCGTCGGCGACCACGACGTAGCGGGCCTCGATCTCGAACGAGCCCTGTGACTTCGACCTGACCTGCGCGCCGATGACCAGGCCGTCGCGGCTGAGCGGTGCGATCGCCTCGGTCCCCGCGAACATCGTGGCGCCCGCCTGCACGGCGTTCTCGGCGACGAACGTGTCGAGGTCGCGGCGTCGCACCACGTAGCCGTGCGAGGGGAACACCGGGTGGTCGGGCCAGTGCATCTCGACCGTGCGGCCGTGGGCGACGGCGCGGAGGCCGTCGTAGCGATGCGTCGATTCGAGGCGGCCCGCGAGGCCCATCTCCTCGAGCTGGTACACCGCGCGGGGCGTGAGCCCGTCGCCGCAGGTCTTGTCGCGGGGGAACGTCTTGCGCTCCACGACGGCGACATCGTGGCCGGCCCGGGCGAGCCAGTACGCGGCTGCCGATCCGGCGGGGCCTCCTCCCACCACCAACACGTCGTAGCGATGCGAGGCCATCAGGCACTAGGCGTCGGGTGGCAGCGGTGTGAACTCCTCGACCGCTTCCTCGAACTCGGGGAGCTTGTCGGGGTAGTTCTCCTGGATCATCTCGAGGACCTGGTCGTAGACCGCCGGGTCGAAGTCCTCGCCGCTGAGGCCCTCACGCTCGTGGCGCACGACGCCGATGAGCTCCTGCGCGGTCAGCGACTCTCCCCACGCGGGCATCGTGCCGCCTCCGCCGACCGGCTTGT
>DATEEV010000077.1:0-3755 GCA_035281005.1 Microthrixaceae bacterium
CACCATCAGCGTGGCCCACCGCCTGTCCACCGCCGAGGCCGCCGACCTGGTGGTGGTGTTCGACGGCGGGCGCATCGTCGAGCTCGGTCCGCATGAGGAACTGGTGCGCCGAGAGGGCGTCTATGCGGGCCTCTACGCCTCGTGGATCGGCAACACCCGGGAGTCGACGGGCGGTCGCGGCGGTAGTTGATCGCGCTCGGGTCGGCCGGCTTTTCCGGTGATCGGCGGGGCGCCGATAGTGTCGTGCGCCGTCCCATCGTCGACCCGAAAGAGCGCCTCCGTGTCCACCAAGGCTCCCCTCCGCGTTGCCGTCACCGGCGCAGCCGGCCAGATCGGCTACTCCCTGCTGTTTCGCATCGCCAGCGGCGCGATGCTCGGCGACGATCAGCCGGTGGTGCTCCAGATGCTCGAGATCACCCCGGCGCTCGGCGCGCTCGAGGGTGTCGCGATGGAGCTCGACGACTGCGCCTTCCCATTGCTGGCCGGGACGGTGCGCTCCGACGACCCCAACGTGGCGTTTGGTGATGCCGACGTCGCGCTGCTCGTGGGAGCCATGCCTCGCAAGGATGGCATGGAACGATCCGATCTCCTGTCGGCGAACGGTGGCATCTTCAAGCCCCACGGCGAGGCGCTCGCGACATCGGCCCGGCCCTACGTGAAGGTCCTCGTCGTCGGCAACCCGGCCAACACCAACTCGCTGATCGCCATGAGCAACGCGAAGGGCCTCGACCCGGGCCGGTTCACGGCGATGACCCGCCTCGACCACAACCGGGCGGTCGCGCAGCTCGCGGCGAAGCTCGACGTGCCGGTGTCCGACATTCGCCGCATGACGATCTGGGGCAACCACTCGAGCACCCAGTACCCCGACCTGTTCCACGCAGAGGTCGGCTCCGAGGGTGACTTCAGCACGGCCCGCAGCGCGGCCGAGGTGATCGGCGACCAGGCCTGGTACGAGACCGAGTTCATCCCGACCGTCGCGCAGCGTGGCGCGGCGATCATCAAGGCCCGCGGCCTTTCCTCGGCGGCGTCCGCTGCGAACGCGGCCATCGACCACGTCCGCAGCTGGGCGCTCGGCACGCCCGATGGTGACTGGGTGTCGATGTCGGTGCCCTCCGACGGCAGCTACGGCGTGCCCGAGGGGATCATCTCGTCGTTCCCCTGTGTGTGCCGCGATGGCGCGTACGAGATCGTCGGTGGCCTCGACATCGACGACTTCTCGCGCGCTCGCATCGACGCGTCGGTCGCGGAGCTCACCGAGGAGCGCGACGCGGTCCGCGAGCTCGGTCTCATCTGAGCCCACGCAGTTCGTTCAACCGCCGTGAGGATGACGTCTACGCTGCACGGGTGGCTGGTCCGAGCCGGCCAATGAGGAGGTCGGAGTCGTGGCCAGGTTGGAGGTCGTTGCCGTTGCCGGTGCCGGTTTCGCCACCGACGATTCGACCGAGGCGGCCCAGGTCGACGTGTCGGTTTGCGCCACTGACGGCACGCCGGTCACCGGGCTGACCGAGGCCGAGATCGAGGTTTGGGTGACCTTCTCCGGCAACATCAGCGGCGGGGGGCGAGCGTGGGTGCTCGTGGTCGAGAAGGTCAACGGCGGACTCGGTCGAGACGGCTTCTACAACATCGCGTTCCGCAACGGCGAGGGCGGTGAGGGCGAGCTGGCGCAATGGGGGCGGTCCGGCACCTATTTCGTCGAGGTGATCGTGACGGTCGGTCCCGACAGCGGCCGCGACGTCACCGCGTTCGACCTCCCGTAGAGGCATCGACACGACCACGACGATGAAGGGTGGCGCCGGTCGGCCGACGCGCCGGCTGAGGGCAGAGCCGGCGGCCACGAGTGCCGCCATTACCGTCAGTGTCGAGCGTCACCGCCATCGACGCGGCGGCGCTACTTCAGGAATTTGGAGGTCGTGTTGTCGGCGAGGACCTTGCCGCCGGTCTGGCAGTTGGCGCAGTAGTTGACGACGTAGGCGCGGTACTCGACCGCGCGGATGGTGTCCCCACACACGGGACACTCTTGGCCTTCGCGGTGGTGCACGGCCGACGGTCGCTCCTTGGACCGGGTCATGTGGTCCTGGGTGGCCTCGTACTCCAGTGACTCGATGATCGCCACGCCGATCGCCTCGTGGAGCCGGTCGAGCTCCTCGTCGGTCAGCTTCGAAGTGTTGGCGAAGGGCGAGAGGAACGCCAGGTGACAGATCTCGTTGGCCAGACGGCGACCGAGCCCGGCGAGCTCGCGCTGGTCGCGCAGGAAGCCGTGGAGGCGGCCTGATCTGGCGCGGGCGAGACCTGCGAGGGTGTCGCGGTCGATCGTGTCGGCATCGGGCCCGAGTCCGGTGAGTGGTTCCTGTCCCTCGGGGTCCCCGCTGACGACCCAGACCCCGGCCTTGTGCTCGCGTCCGGCCTCGGTCAACAGCACCGCCCGGTCGGCGAAGGTCCACCGAGCCAGCCCGCCGCGGGGCTTTGGGGACTGCTTCTCGTCAGGCTCGAGGCGGCCGCCCTGCATGAGGTGCACGACGAAGGTGAGCCCGGCGACCTCGATCAACAGATGTTTGCCCCTCGACCGCACGTGGTCGACCGGATGTCCCACGGCGTCGCCGGGATCGGGCAGCACCGTCTTCAACGCCGTGAACGACAGGGGGCGGAACCCGGTCAGCGTGTGCCCGGCGACGAGGTCGTCGAGGCGTGCAGCCTGGGCTCGCACCTCGGGCAGCTCGGGCATGGGCCCACGATAGGGCTGGTCGAGTCAGGACCCGTCGAGATCAGGGCTCAACGTCCCGAGCGCGGCGGAGAGCGCGGTTGCGACGTCCGAGTGGCTGATCAGCGCCGTCACGTCACCGCCGAGGCGGAGCTCGCCGTGCAGGAAGGCCTGCTGCGCGCTGGCTGTTCCCGCCGCGATGCGCCGGGCGAGGTCCCATGTCACGGTGATCGTCGCGTCGGCGAGGGGCGCGTCGTGGTCGTCGGGGACCTCGATGTGTCCGGCCCCGGCCTCGACGACGAGGCGGTACCGAACGGTGCCGTGGGGGGAGTCGGTGACGACCTGCTCGATGACGACCGACTTGGCCGGATCGAACGTCGTCGCCCGCACCTCGGCGTCGGCCGCGCGCAGCCAGTCCGCGGAGAGGAACTGCATCACTCGGCGACGCTACAACCAGGCGCGTACAGTGCCGCCTCGTGCCCGAGATCGACCCCATCGACGAACGCCGACACACTCCCGAGCCGTCCGAGCTGTGGAACGAGTCGTATTACCTCGACTGGTTCGACGAGGCCGGCACCATCGGCGGCTACGTGAGGGTCGGGCTGGTGCCCGGGCTCGGCGGCGTCTGGTACTGGGCGTGCCTCGTCGAGGAGGGCGGCCGACTCGTGACGGTGATCGACCACGAGGTGCCGTTGCCGCGAGAGGCGCAGTCCCTCGAGCTTCGTCACCACGGCCTGTGGGCCGAGCACGTGGTGATGGAGCCGCTCGAGCGCATGGCCTGCTCCCTCGAGGCGTTCGCGGTGCAGCTCGACGATGCCGCGGACGTGTACCACGACGCTCGCGGCGACCGCGTCGCCTTCGGGTTCGAGCTCGAATGGGAGACCGACCGCGCCGGGTACCTGTGGCCACCGATCACCCCTCGCTACGAGATCCCGTGCCGGGTGCACGGCGAGATCCTCGTCGGCGACCGACGCATCGAGGTCGACGGGTGGGGCCAGCGGGATCACTCGTGGGGTCAGGCCCGCGACTGGTGGGCGCTCGGATGGAACTGGACCGC
>DATEEV010000078.1:0-4573 GCA_035281005.1 Microthrixaceae bacterium
TGGCTCGTTCATCCCGAACACGACGGTGTCGAGCATCCCGGTGCGGATGCCGGGCTCGGTGCGACCGGCGACCCAGAAGTCCTCCCCGTCGACGACGGTGTCGCAGATCCACGGCGCCATGTCGACCAGCGTGGCCAGGTCGTCCTCGGACAGGCCGGGCCGTTGGTAGGCGGTGTGCACCACCAACGAGCGGTCGACGCCGTCGGGGACGATCTGCCACAGCTCGATGTGGCGGGCGTCGAACGTGAGGCTGGTGTTCGGGAACAGGGCGTACTGGTAGCTGAAGTGCGCGGCGACGTCACCCCACTCCGCCTCGGGTCGGTCGCGCAATTCGTCGATCGATCGGATCGCGGAGGTGTTCCGCAGATGGCGGCCGAACGGGTCGAAGGTCAGCACGCCGCCGTACGCGTAGCTCGCGAGCGTCGCCCGGTGCAGATAGTCGAAGTGGTAGTTCTCTCGATAGGTGTCGAGCGTGACCTTCCAGTTCGCGCCGACCTCGTGGACGTGAGGCTCGCTGAACATCGCCCAGTCCTTGAAGTCCAGCAGCGCGAGCTCCTCGGCCAGCTCGGGGCCGAGGTACTCGTCGACATCGACCTCCGGGCCGGGGCGGAGTCGTCCGACAACGAGGCCGTAGCCCTCGTCGACGGGGAGCTCGATCAGGCCCTTCTCCTCGCGGCACATCCCCTCGAAGGCGTCGGCCGTGGGGAGACCCACCAGCGTGCCCTCGGCGTCGTAGGTCCAGGCGTGGAACGGACAGGTGAATCGCCGAGCGGAGCCGGCGCCGTCGACCACCCGCACGCCACGATGGCGACAGGCGTTGAGCATCGCTCGAACGCGCCCGTCGCTGCCCCGGGTCAACAGCACCGGCGTGTCGCACACGTCGACGGTGAGGTAGCTGTTCGGAGCGGGGAGCGCTCCGGAGAGGCACAGCACCAGCGGATGGTCGAGGAACAGCGCCTCGAGCTCCTCCTCGTGGCGCTGCGGCGAGGTGTAGACCTCCGCGGGCACCTCGACGACGTCGTCGGCGAGGTCGGTCGTCCCGTTGGCGATGTGATCGAGCAGGCGGCGAACCAGCGCGTGCTCGAGCGCTTCTCTGTCCACGGTGGCCTCCTTCCCATCGTTCGAGATCTGGCTACGGCGCTCGTTCGAGATCAGGCTCGTTTGAGAGCGTACACTCACTTTCTCATGTCGTCCCGCCTGCCCGGAACCCCCTCCATGTTCGCCCTCGACGACACCGTCGCGCTCGTCACCGGGGCCTCGTCGGGCCTGGGCGAAGCCGTTGCACGGACGCTCGCAGAGGCCGGGGCGAGGGTCGCGGTCGCGGCGCGGCGCGAGGAGCGCCTCGAGCCACTCGCCAAGGAGATCAACGGCGCCGCGTTCGGCTGCGACCTGCTGGATCTGGACCAGGTCGACGCGCTGGTCCCCCGGGTCGTCGAGACGCTCGGACCTCCCACGATCCTCGTGAACGGGGCCGGCGCCGTCGCCCACGCCGACGGCGCCGAGCACGAGAGCATCGAGGCCATCCAGTCGACCCTGGACCTCAACCTGATCGCACCCTTCCGACTCTCGCAGGCGGCCTTCCCCCACATGGTCGACGCCCGCCGGGGCCGCATCGTGCACATCTCCTCGATCAGCTCGAAGGTCGGGATCCCGGGGATCCCCCAGGCCTCCTACGCAGCCAGCAAGGCAGGGCTCTCGGGCCTGACGACCGAGCTCGCGGTGCAGTGGGCGCGCCACGGCATCACCGTGAACACGGTCGCACCGGGGTTCTTCCGCAGTGAGATCACCGAGTCGCTCTTCGACGAGGAGCGCGGCCGCCAGTGGCTGCGTCGCAACACCCCCCTCGACATCGAGGCCACCGCTGACGACATCGTGGGCGCGGTGCTGTGGCTGGTGAGCCAAGCTGGCCGCTACGTCACCGGACAGACGATCATGGTCGACGGAGGTTGGACAGCCCGATGATCACAGCACTCACCGACAATCCCGTGTTCGACACGACCGGCCTCGACCTGGGGCTCTTCATCCTGCGAGTCGTGGTGGGCCTCACCATCGGCGCGCACGGATGGAACCACATCTTCCGCGGCGGCAAGATCAAAGGCACCGCAGGGTGGTTCGAGAGCCTCGGGATGCGACCGGGCATCGTGCACGCCTGGGTCGCCAGCATCACCGAGCTCGCGGCATGCGTGTCACTGGTGTTCGGGTTCCTGACCCCCCTCGGCGCGGCCGGGGTGGTGGGCCCGATGGCGGTGGCGTTCATCACGAACCACCGCGGGAACGGGTTCTTCATCTTCCGGCCGGGTGAAGGCTGGGAGTACGTGAACGTGCTGATGTGGACCGGGCTCGCCCTCGGCGCGACCGGTCCCGGCCAGTGGTCGATCGACGGCGCGCTCGAGCTCGGATTCGTGTCGGGGCTCACCGGCTTCGCCATCACCGCCGTGGCCGGCCTCGGTGGCACCCTTCTCCTCCTCGCCACCAGCTGGCGCCCCAGCCCGAAGACGACGTGAGCGGGCCCCTCGACGGCGTCCGCGTCGTCGAGGTTGCCACGCACGTGTTCGTGCCCATGGCGGGCGCCGTTCTCGCCGAGTGGGGTGCGTCGGTGGTCAAGGTCGAACACCCCGAGACCGGCGATCCCTACCGGAGCCTCGTCACGTCCGGGCTGCACAACCTCCACAAGGGCTTCGACCCGTTCTTCCAGTCCGCCAACCGGCTGAAGCGGTCGGTCGGCATCGACCTGCGCCATCCCGACGGCCGCGACCTGCTCTCGCGTCTGGTCCGCGGCGCCGACGTCTTCACCACCAGCCTGCGCGACGGCGCGCTGCGACGCCTCGGCCTCGAGGTCGGGCAGGTCCGCGCCGAGAACCCCCGCGTCATCCATGTGCGCGGGACGGCGTTCGGCACGAACGGGCCAGATGCGTCGCGGGGCGGGTACGACACCGGCGCCTACTGGGCCCGCAGCGGCATGCAGCATCTCTTCACCGCGCCCGACGCGCCGTGGCCCACGCCGACCCGTCCCGCGTTCGGTGATCTGGTGGGCGCCATGTCCCTCGCGGGGGCGGTCAGCGCCGCGCTGTACCGGCGAGCGACGACCGGTGTGCCGACGACGGTCGACTCGTCGTTGCTGGCGTCGGGCATGTGGCAGGTGCAGCCCGACATCGTGAACGCCCGAGTCGGCGACGACACCCACTCGCGCCAGCCGGACCGGTATACGACGTGGAACCCGCTGATGCTGCCGTACCGCACCGCGGACGACCGGTTCGTCGCGCTGATGGTGCTGACGCCCGATCGGCACTGGTCGAGCCTGTGCTCGCTGGTGGGTCGTCCCGACCTGGCCGCCGACCCGCGCTTCGCCGACATGGGATCGCGCCGCGCCAACGCCCGGGCCTGCGTCGAGACGCTCGAAGCGGTGTTCGCCGAGCGCCCCCTCGACGCCTGGAAGGCGGTGCTCGCCGACTTCGATGGCGAGTGGACGGTGGTGCAGACGCCGCTCGAGACCCACGACGATCCCCAGGTCCGCGCCAACGGCTATGTGGCCGAGGTGGCGATGGCGGAGGGCGTGTCGCTGCCGATGGTCACGACACCGGTCCGATTCGACGGCCGGCCCGGCGAGCCCGAGCGCGCACCAGAGCTCGGGGAGCACACCGAGGAAGTGCTGTTGGAGCTCGGCCTGAGCTGGGACGAGATCGCCGAGCTCAAACAGGCCCGGGCGATCCTGTGATCCGAGCGGATCCGGGCTGGGGTGTCATACAGGCGAGGCTCCGCGTATGACGATGTGGAGCTTCCGGGTCGACGACGACGACGCTGCCGAGGCTCAACGTTGGGCTGAGCGTCTCGGCGTGGACCGTTCGCAGCTGCTTCGCGACGCTCTCCATCGGCACCTGGTCCGACTCGCGAGCGAGGACGATGTCATTCGCTGGAAGGCGGCTCCGCTCTCGGATGCCGAGCAGGCGCTGGGGGAGATCGCGGACTGGGGTCCAGCGGAGGACTGGTCGGATTGGGCCGATGCAACGGGGTGAGGTCTGGTTCGCGGCGACGCCGAGCGGTGGCCGTCCGGTCCTGGTGCTGACGCGCGACCCCGTCGCTGATCGGATCGACTCGGTCGTCGTCGTGGCGCTCACCCGGACGCGTCGCGGGCTCGTGTCGGAGCTCGAGCTCACCGCCGAACGAGACGGGCTGCCGAGCGACTGCGTCGCGAACTTCGACAACATCCACACACTCGGGAGCGAGGGCTTCCGCCGCCGCCTCGCCGAACTCTCGCCCGCGCGCATGGCCGAAGCCTGTCGAACCCTCCAGGCCGCAACCGGTTGTTGATCCACCGCTGGCTCAGGCCAGCTTGGCCGCCCAGCCGCCGTCGACGGGGATGATCGCGCCGGTCACGAACGAGGCCTTGTCCGATGCGAGGAAGGCGGCGACCTCCGCGATCTCGTGCGGTTGACCACCACGACCGAGCGCCGCCTTGTCGAGGATGCCGGGGATGTGCTCGCCGCCGGCTCCCATGATCTCGGTGTGGACGAAGCCGGGGCAGATCGCGTTGACGCGGATGTTCTTCGCGCCGTACTCGATCGCGCCGGCCTTG
>DATEEV010000079.1:0-5510 GCA_035281005.1 Microthrixaceae bacterium
CCCTGGATGAACCCCTCCAGCACGAACGGAACCCGGATGAACCAGTTGGTGGCGCCGACCAGCTTCATCACCTCGATCTCACGACGCCGCGCGAACACCGCGGTCTGGATCGAGTTGAAGATCAGGAGCAGCGAGGCGACGAGGAGCGCGATGACCCCGACGAGGAGGAAGGTGCGCAGCTTGCCGGAGATGCGCTGCACCGCGCGCACCGCGTCCGCTACGAAGTCGACCTTGTAGACGCCAGGCTTGGCCTCGTAGGTGCTGACGAGTTGTTGGACGACCTTTGCGTCGGGATTCTTCGGTTTCACGCGGAACGACGTGGGCAGGTCCTCGGGTTTGACCGTGTCGACGACCTGGGGGTCCTCCTTGAAGAGGTCCTGGAACGCCTTGTACGACGCGTCGTGGTCGAGGTACTCGACCTCGTCGACCTGGGGACTGTCGGTCAGGTCCTTCGAGAGCGAGTCGATCTGCTCCTGGGCGGCGTCGGGGTTGACGTAGACGATGAACGACACGTCGTTGTTCCACCGCTCGAAGGCGTTCGCGATGCCGCGATCCAACAGCACGGTCACGGCCAGCATCGTCAGGGACACCGCGACCGTGGTCACGATGGCGATCGTGGGCAGCGGGTTGCGGACCAGGTTCTGGCCGGTTTCGCGCGCGAGGTAGTCGAGTCTCAGTGCCACGGTGACCTACTCGTAGACGCCGCGGGCCTGGTCGCGAACGATCGAGCCCCGATCGAGCTCGATGACCCGTCGGCGCATCGTGTCGACGATGCCGCGGTCGTGGGTGGCCATCACCACCGTGGTGCCGGTTCGATTGATGCGATCGAGGAGCTTCATGATGCCGACCGACGTGGCGGGGTCGAGGTTGCCGGTGGGCTCGTCGGCCAACATGATCAGCGGCCGGTTCACGAAGGCGCGGGCGATCGAGACCCGCTGCTGCTCGCCACCGGAGAGCTCGTTGGGCCGGCTCTTCGCCTTGCCGGCAAGGCCGACCAGCTCGAGGATCGCCGGGACCTGGGCCCGGATCGTCGCCCGGGGCCGGCCGATCGCCTCGAGGGCGAACGCCACGTTCTCCTCGACGGTCTTGTTCTGCAGGAGCTTGTAGTCCTGGAAGACGTACCCGATGTTGCGTCGCAGGTACGGCACCTTCCATCCCGGCAGGTCGTCGATGTCCTTGCCCGCGACCCAGACCCGCCCCGTCGTCGGGAGCTCCTGGCGGTTGACCAGGCGGATGAAGGACGACTTGCCCGAGCCCGAAGGCCCGACCAGGAACACGAACTCGCCCTTCTCGACATTGAGATCGATGTCTCGAAGGGCGACGAGCTCGTTCTTGTAGACCTTGGTGACGTTGTCGAACCGGATCACGCGGAGAAGACCTCAGGGCAATTGCGAACGATTGAATCTATCGGGGACGGCCGGCGGCGCCGTGTCACCCTCCCTGGGCAAGCCTGCTCATCGGGCGGCCAGCACCCGCATTTGCACGGTCAAGCTCCGCCGTCGGCGGCGCGCTCCCACCGCAGATATCCCTCCATCAACGAGTCGAGGTCGCCGTCGAGGACGCCGTCGACGTTGCCGATCTCGACCCCGGAGCGCAGGTCCTTGACCTGCTGGTACGGCTGGAGCACGTAGCTGCGGATCTGGCTCCCCCACTCCGCCGCCCGCTGTTCACCGGCGATCTCGGAGACCTTCGCCCGCTCCTCCTCCCGGCGTCGCTCGACGAGCTTGGCCGCGAGGATCTGCATGGCCCGGTTCTTGTTCTGGAGCTGGGAACGCTCGTTCTGGCACGACGTGACGATCCCGGTCGGGAGGTGCGTGATCCGCACCGCCGAGTCGGTCACGTTCACGTGCTGGCCGCCGGCACCCGATGACCGGTAGGTGTCGATCCGCAGGTCCTTGTCGTCGATCTCGACCTCGGCGGTCGCGTTCTCGATGAAGGGGATGACGTTCACCCCGGAGAACGCGGTGTGGCGACGCGCGTTGGAGTCGAACGGCGAGATGCGCACCAGCCGGTGCACACCGTGCTCGGCGCGCATGAGCCCGTAGGAGTAGCGGCCCTTCACGATGAACGTGGCCGACGTGATCCCCGCCTCCTGGCCGGCCGAGACCTCATCGAGCTCGACGTCGAAGCCGCGGCGCTCGGCCCAGCGCACGTACATGCGCAACAGCATCTCGGCCCAGTCCTGGCTGTCGGTGCCGCCCGCACCCGAATGCACCTCGCACACCGCGTCGAGCTCGTCGTACTCGCCGATGAACAACGCGCGCAGCTCGAGCTCGGCGAACTCGCGCTCGAGCTGCGCGATCAACTCGGCGATCTCGGGCTCCTGCGACTCGTCACCCTCCTCGCGGGTGAGCTCGGCCAGCGTGGCGGCGTCCTCGATGCGGCTCTCGAGGCGCTCGTAGAGGCCGAGGTCGGCGTCGGCCGCGGCGAACTCGCGCTGCACCTTCTGCGCGACCTCGGGATCATCCCAGAGATCGGGCCGCGCCATCTCGGTCTCGAGCTGCGGGCGGCGGCGCCGCAACTCGTCGACGCGGAGGTACACGGCCGCCTCGGTGAGGCGGCGCGAGAGGTCAGCGAGCGCCGCCGAGAAGTCCTGCATTCAGGCAGCCCCGTGGCACTGCTTGAACTTCTTTCCGCTGCCGCACGGGCAGGGGGCGTTGCGGGGCGTCTTGGCGAAGTCCGACTTCACCACCGGCGCCTGGGTGGCGGTGGCGTCCGGCTGGACCACCTCCGGGGCGGCAGTGTTGAAGTCGGTCCCGATCGCGGGTGCCGCCCCGCCGTTGCTCGCGGACGGATCGTCCGGCCCGGTGGTGCGGACGTTGCGGACCGACTGCCGCTGGTCCTCGACGACCACCTGCACGTGCATGACGTACTTCACGTACTCCTCGGCCACGGTCTGCATGAGCTGGCCGAACATCTCGAAGCCCTCGCGCTGCCACTCGGTCAGCGGGTCCTTCTGGCCCATCGCCCGCAGACCGATCCCGTCCTGGAGGTAGTCCATCTCGCGGAGGTGGTCGCGCCAGCGGGCGTCGATCACGCGCAGCATCACCTGGCGCTCGATCTCGCGGAGCTGCTCGGAGCCGAGCTCCTCCTCCCGCTGGGCGTAGTGGGCGGTGGCATCGGCCATCAGCAGGTCGTAGACCGCGTCGGTGTTCGGCGCATCGTTGACCTGCGCAGGCTCGACCGTCGTGGGCCAGTACGTGTTGATCTCGGTCTGGAGGCCCTCGGCGTCCCAGTCCTCGGCGAAGTCGCCATCGCAGTACGTGGAGATCGCGCCGTCGACGGCCTCGGCGAGGAACTGCGAGACCTCCTCGGACAGGTCGGCGCCATCGAGGACCTGGTCGCGGCGCCGGTAGATCACCTTGCGCTGCTCGTTCATCACCTCGTCGTACTTGAGCACGTTCTTGCGGATCTCCGCGTTGCGTGCCTCGACGGTGTTCTGCGCCCGCTCGATCGCCTTGGTGACCAGGCGCGCCTCGATCGGCTGGTCCTCGGGCCAGTTCTTGCCCATGACCATCTGGATCGCGCCGGTGGCGAAGATCCGCATGAGCTCGTCCTCGAGCGACAGGTAGAAGCGACTCTCGCCCGGGTCGCCCTGGCGACCCGACCGGCCCCGGAGCTGGTTGTCGATGCGGCGCGACTCGTGGCGCTCGGTACCGAGAACGTAAAGGCCCCCCAGCTCGCGGATCTTGTCGCCCTCGGCCTTGCACTGCTCGGCGTACTTGGCCGAGAGCTCCTCGAACCGAGCGAGGCCGTCGGGTTGATCGATGTCGAGGCCCTCCGCGGCCACGTCGTGTTCGGCGAGCTTCTCGGGGTTGCCGCCGAGGAGGATGTCGACACCGCGACCCGCCATGTTGGTCGCCACGGTCACCGAGCCCAGGCGGCCGGCCTGGGCGACGATCTCGGCCTCCCGCGTGTGCTGCTTCGCGTTCAGCACCTCATGGGGCACCCCGCGCTTCTCCAGCTGGCGGCTGAGCAGCTCGGACTTCTCGACCGAGACGGTGCCGACCAGCACCGGCTGGCCGGTCTCGATCCGCTCGACGATGTCCTCGACGACGGCGCCGAACTTGCCGTCCTCGTTGCGGAAGATCAGGTCGGTGTGGTCCTTGCGGACGATCGGGACGTTCGTGGGGATCGGCACCACCTGGAGCCCGTAGGTGCTCATGAACTCGGCCGACTCGGTGACCGCGGTGCCGGTCATGCCGGCCAGCTTGTCGTAGAGGCGGAAGTAGTTCTGGAGGGTGATCGTGGCGAGGGTCTGGTTCTCCTCCTTGATCCGCACCCCCTCCTTGGCCTCGACCGCCTGATGCAGGCCGTCGGACCAGCGTCGGCCCTCGAGGATCCGACCGGTGAACTCGTCGACGATCTTCACCTGGCCGTCCGCGACCAGGTACTCCTTGTCGCGCAGGAACAGCTCCTTGGCCTTGAGCGCCACGGTGAGCTGGTGCACGAGGTTGGTCGAGACGTCGTCGTACATGTTCTCGACGCCGAGGGCCTTCTCGACCTTCTCGACCCCCGAGTCGTTGGGGGCGACCGTGCGCTTCTCCTCGTCGACGTCGTAGTCGACGTCGCGTTGCAGGCCCCGCACGATCGACGCGAACCGGTAGTAGAGCTTCGCCGCGTCGGACACCTGGCCCGAGATGATGAGCGGGGTCCGGGCCTCGTCGACGAGGATCGAGTCGACCTCGTCGACGATCGCGTAGGGATGGCCGCGCTGGGTGCGCTCCTCGGCTGACATCGCCATGTTGTCGCGGAGGTAGTCGAAACCGAACTCGTTGTTGGTCCCGTAGGTGATGTCGCACGCGTACTGGGCCCGCTTGTGGTCCCAGTCGTACTGGTCGGGAAGGATCATGCCGATCGACAGGCCGAGCCAGCCGTGGAGCCGGCCCATCCACTCGGCGTCGCGGCGGGCCAGGTAGTCGTTCACGGTGATGACGTGGACGCCGTTGCCCGTGACGCCGTTGAGGTACACCGGCAGCGTCGACACGAGGGTCTTGCCCTCGCCGGTCTTCATCTCCGCGATCCACCCGAAGTGCAGCGCTGCCCCGCCCATGAGCTGCACGTCGTAGTGGCGCTGGCCGAGCACCCGTCGACCGGCCTCCCGGACGACGGCGAACGACTCGATCAGGAGGTTGTCGAGCTCCTCACCGTTGTCGAGTCGCTGGCGGAACTCACCGGTCTTGGCCCGCAACGCCTCGTCGTCGAGCGCCTCCATCTCGGACTCGAGAGCACCGATGTCCGGCACCAGCCCGGCCAGCGCCTTGACCTTCTTGCCCTCGCCCGCGCGGAGGAACTTGTCGAACACACCCATTGGGCCAACCCTACTGGCACCGCAGGTTCGGCCATCCGGCGCCGCTCCGGCGCCGCTCCACGACCGCCCGCGGCCCGTTCAATCGGTCTCGTCGATCAGGCCGATGTCGCCGTCGTCGCGGCGGTAGACCACCGCGGCACGGCCGGTGTCGACGTTGGTGAAGAAGTAGAAGCTGTGCCCCACGAGCTCCATCCGCTCT
>DATEEV010000080.1:0-7636 GCA_035281005.1 Microthrixaceae bacterium
ATCGCGTGGTCCGCGGCAGGAGGTGCAGGAAGATCGGCGCGTGTGCAGCCGCGCCGAGTCGGGGGGCGAGCGGCTCCGCGAGGAGGCGGGGGAGCGACTCGGGCTCGACGCGAGCGACCAGCGCGCGAGCCGCCGCATCGGTTCCGTCGAGATCCCCGGCGTCGATCGCCTGCACCAGGTCCGCGGCGAGGACCACCGGGTCGTCGGTGCCGGGCGAGTCCGGTGTGGCGGCCTCGTCGGCCTCATCACCGGGGGTCGTTGGTATCGCAGGTCCCCACGACTCGTAGGTGTCGGCGACCCGACAGATGCGATCCTCGATCGCGGCTTGATCGGGTGCAGCCGCCATGCCCAGCAGGCGGATCCTGGCGAGCACCTCGAGCGGCGCGTGGAGCACGAACGAGTCCGCCTCGGCGGCGCGCGGAACGGCGATGCGCGCGGCGACCCGGTCCAGGAGCTCAGCCGCCATCAGAACTCCAGTTGGCCTCGCAGCAGGCTGTCGCCGGAGTGGGTCGGGTCGCCGTCGATGGGTTCGACCGACACGTCGACGACCGGGAACTCCTCGGGGTCGAGCCCGGCCGGCAGGTCATATGGTCCGTCGGCGCGGAGCGGACCGAGCGACACCAGTTTGGTCACGTCGGGGTCGATCACCCACAGCTCGAGGAAGCCGTCACCCGCGTCGAGGTTCGAGGTGTCGACCTGGAGCTGTAGGTCACCATCGACCTCGACCAACTCCGCATTGCCGCTTCCGGTCGGACCGAGCGGCGCGAGCGCGGCGCTGGCAACGAGTGTCGGCTCCTCCCGGGTGTTCGTGATGGCGACCGTCGTCACGATCAGTGCGATCACCGCGGCCGCTGCCGCGCCGACCCAGACCCAGCGAGTCCGGTCGCGCCGCGTCGCGCGGCGTTCGCTCGAAGCCGCCGGCTTGATCGCCAGACCGGTCGCCATGGCGATCCGGTCCCAACTCTCGGCTGGTGGGGTCGACCACCCGGCCCGCTCACGGTCCGGCGCGAGGTCGAGGTCGGCGGCGATCCGGCGCAGCTCCGACAACTCGTCCGGGCTCTGATCCTCGTCGGCACGTCGATCGTCGTCGTCAGGCATCGGGCTCACCTCCTTCGAGGTGCGTGCGGAGTCGTCTCAGGGCCCGGCGCATGTCGCTCTTGACGGTACCGAGCGGCAGGTCGAGTGCTCGCGCGATCTCGGTCTGGCTGAGGTCCGAGTAGAACGCGAGCTCGACGACACGGCGAGCCCGCTCCGAGAGCGAGTCGAGGGCGTCGTCGACGAGCAGGCGGTCGGCGAGACGGTCGGGTTCGTCGGTCGAGTGGTGTCGGAACGCTCGAAGGTCTCGGTGACCACCGGGACCGGCACACGAGGTGCGGCTCGATAGGCGTCGAGCACGCGATAGCGGGCGATGCCCAGCAACCACGCAGCCAGAGCGCCCCGTTCGGGATCGAACATCGCCCGGGACTTCCACGCGCTCACGAAGGTGTCCTGCGTGCACTCCGTGGCGAGATCCCGGTCCGAGAGCGATTTCGCGCAGTAGGTGAACACCAGGCTTCCGAACCGATCCCAGGCCCGGCGCAAAGCGGTGTCTTCGCCGGCGAGCCAAGCGAGCGTGAGCCGCTCGTCGTCACGATCGGCCTCGTCGCGCCCCTCCACGAGCTCAAGGTATCCCCGGCGGCGGGGGGAGCGGGGCTGAGCCCGTCGTTCGACGAATGGGGGCATCTGGGTCGTCCGTGATCGCAGTCTGTCCCCCACGCTCCGTCGCGAGCGGGGGTCGCGGATGCACTCGGCGATCTTGTCGTGAGTGCATCCGATGCGGAGCGGTCGAGCGGAGAGACGGTGAACCACCTCCACGAGCAGGGAGCTCCACATGACGAAGACAAGAACCTCGAGGCTGTCAGCCGGCCTGGTCGCCCTCACGATGCTGCTGGCGGCGTGCGCGGACGACGATTCCGCCGACTCGAGCGACGCGACCGAGACCACCACTTCCGACCCGGCCATGGCGGACTCGGGTGACGCGGCACCGGCCGACGACATCGTCGACACCGCGGTCGCAGCCGGCGACTTCACCACCCTGGTGGCGGCGGTGCAGGCCGCCGGGCTGGAGGAGACGCTGCGGGGCGAAGGCCCGTTCACCGTCTTCGCGCCGACCGACGACGCGTTCGCGAAGTTGCCGGCCGGCACGGTCGAGGCGTTGCTGCAGGACCCGACGGGTGATCTCGCCGCGATCCTGACCTACCACGTGGTCCCGGGAGCGGCGATGGCCGCCGATGTCGCCGGCATGGACGGCGAGGCCGTCACGACGGTCAACGGTGCCACGCTCACGGTGAACGTCGGCGACGACGGATCGGTCTCGTTGACCGATGCCGCGGGCAACACCGCCAACGTCACCTCGACCGACATCGAGACGAGCAATGGTGTGATCCACGTGATCGACTCGGTCCTGATGCCGGTCTGAGCTGCCGGCATGACTGCTCGTGCCCGGTTCGACGAACGGACCGGGCTCAGCGCTCGAACTGCCGACGCAGCCAGTCGATCACGTCGCGGTCGGCCTGCTCGGCGAGGCTCGAGCCGGGAAACATCGTGAAGCCGTGGGGCGCACCCGGGTAGACGTGGAGCTCGGTCGGGATGCCGGACCGGTTGAGGCGCGTTGCGTACTCGACGTCCTCGTCGCAGAAGCCATCGGCGCCACCGGCGAGCACCAGCGTCGGTGGCAGCCCGGTGAGATCGGTGGCGCGGGCCGGCACGGCGTGCTCGGGCATCGTCTCGGCGCCCGAATGCTCACCGAGGTACGAGGCCCACCCGAACCGGTTGGAGTCGCGGCTCCAGACTGCCAGCCAGTCGGCGCGGCTCGACGGCGTCACCTGGCGGTCGTCAAGCATCGGGCTGTCGAGCAGCTGGAAGATGACTGGCAGGCTCGTGTCGCCCTTTGTGCGTTGCGCGAGCGCGGCGGTGAGGCCGCCGCCGGCACTCAGGCCGGCGATGCCGATGCGGGCGATGTCGATACCGAGCTCGTCGGCATGGGCATGCACCCAGCGCAGACCACGTTCGCAGTCGTCGAGCGGGGCCGGGAAGGGATGCTCGGGGGCGAGGCGGTACTCGACGGAGACCACGACGCAGTCGAGCGCACGGACCCAGGCGGCGAGGCGAACATCGTCCATCCGACGGTCGCCGATCACATAGCCGCCGCCGTGGATCCAGTACACGCACGGTCGGGGGCTCGCGGCGGTCTCGGAGCGGCGAAGGACGCGGAGCACGATCCCGGCGGCCTCGTCGACGGTGTGCTCGGTCGCGTCGAGGCCATCCGGCTCGGGCCCGGCGGCGAGTGCGGCGAAGAGCTGGCGGATCGTGGGCAGCGACTCGGCGTCGACGGTCAGGTCGGGCATGGCCTCGAGGAGCGCCGCCATGGCGGGGTCGAGGGTCTGTGGGAGAGACGGGTCAGCGAGGCTCACGGCGGCGAAGCTACGCGTTCACCACGCGTCTCGCTTCTTCGTCGGTTCTTCGATTCCAGTTCAAACCGTGCTCGCTCGGGCGACCGCCGGGCGTCCTCGGCACTCGGGCCGTCCCCGTCTACTGCGCGATCAGGCGGAGCGCTGGTGGAGCTCCCGCGCGAGTCGTTGCCGGGCTCGACGCTCCGACAGAATCCCGACGAACGCCGGGGCCTTGCTCCGGGCCGCGAGGGCGTCGAACTCCTCGCGGGCCACCGTGGCGATGTGGTGCTGGTCGACGTCACCGAAGTCGTCGACGAGCTCGAGCGTGATCGAACGGATCATCTCGTCGGGGTTCGGTTCCATTGCGCCCATCACGCCTCCAGCAGTTCCGGCCTCTCCGGCTGTTCCCGCGGACCGTACGCCCAAGAGATGAACGGGAGATGAACCCACCGAGTCCAGGACAAATCGATCGAAGGCCATGGGCAGGTGCGACATCCATCTCCCATCTCATCGACACGCCGGTTGCGTTGCCGCACGCGGGGTGGAGGTCGGGCGCCTCGCCGATCAGCCCGAACTGGACGGGCGGATCTCCGAGCTCCGGTGAAGGTCAGCCACGACCTCCTCCAGGTGGTCCGGGTCGGGCGCACGGTTGTTGACCAGGCTGACCGAGTCCGAGATGCCCGACAGCCGATCGCGGACCCGCTGGCCGATCTCGTGGGGCTCGCCCACCACAGCGATCGTCTCGATGAGGTCGTCGTCGATGAGGTGGCCCATCTCGTCCCAGCGATCGGCTCTGGCGAGTTGGGTGAGCTCGGGGTGGAGGTGGCCGTAGCCATGGAGCTGGAACACCGGCTGGTAGGCGGGGGTGGTGGCGTAGAACGCGAGTTGGGATCGCACCGCCTCGCGACTGCGTTGCATCTGGACCTCGTCGCGGCCGGTCACGACGATGGTCACGCACACCACCTCGATCTCCTGAGGGTCACGACCCGCGCGCTTCGCCCCAGATTCGAGCGCCGGCAACGTCAGCTCGAGCAGCGATCGTCGAGAGTTGACGGGGTGCACGAGGAATCCGTCGGCGACCTCGCCGGCCACCGCAGTCATGCGAGGTCCGAACCCGCCGAGCAGGATCGGGGGTGGACCGTGGGGATTGGGTCCTGGGTCGAAGGCCGGCACCATCCGCGTATGGGTGTAGAACTCGCCGTCGAAGGCGAGTGGCGTGCCGTGCTGCCACGTGTCCCAGATCGCGCGGATTCCGAGTACCAGCTCGCGCATCCGGTCGACGGGCCGGTCCCACGGCATCGAGAAGCGCTGCTCGATGTGGGGTCGGATCTGTGACCCGATCCCGAGGGTGAAACGACCGCCGGTGATCGACTGCAGGTCCCACCCGCTGTTGGCCAGGGTCATCGGTGTACGTGCGAACGCGATGGCGAGCGCGGTGCCCAGCCGGATCCGTTCGGTGTGCTCCGCGGCCACTGCGAGTGGGATGAAGGGGTCGTGCTTGGCCTCGAACGAGAAGGCGCGGTCGTAGCCGAGCTCCTCGAGGCGCCGGTAGATCGTTCTGGCTTCGCCGAGGTCGTCGGTCGGCACCGTCATGGAGACGTGCATCGCCGTCAGGTCAACGGAGCAGACCTCTGGCCGTCAATTCGTGTCAGCGCCGAGGCACTCGTTGTCGGTGGATCGCCGCCCAATCATCTCGCCAGGTTCGTCGTAGCTCGCCGTGGAGGGTTGCGAGGGTGTGGTCGAGCTGGCCGGCGAGAAACGCCGCATCGCCGTCGAGCCGATCTCGATTCGTGGCGATCCAGGAGCGGATGACCACCGTGTCGTGGAGATCGCCGAGTCGGTCCTGGAGCACTCCGAGTCCTTCGACGAGGTCCGGGGCCGTCACGCGGAGGGGCTTGGCCGCCTGCAGGCCGTATCTGAGCGCCTTGACGTGCTTTCGTACCTCATGGAGGGCGGCGTCCTCCGGGGGGTCGTCGAGGGCGCTGACCTCGCCCCGGATCCGCTTCCACCGCTTCCGGAGGGCCCGTTGCACTTCGGGGCGGACCGGCTGGTCCGCGTCGCGGACCGGCGGTGTCTCGACCGCGAGGCGCAGGTCGGTGATGAGGTGACGGTATCGGTCCCCGTCGAGCGCGCTCAGGAGATTGCGCTCGGCGCCTTCCGTAGCGCTCACGCCGACCTCCTCGAGCTCCTCGAGGCCGGTGCCCGACAGCCGCTCCTGTTCGGTGAGCTTTCGCAGTCGCTGTGCACGGACCTGTACGTCTCGCACCTCGCCCAGGAGCCGGCCGATCCATTTGAGCTCGCCTCTGAGGTGATCCGTGGTGGTGCGGTCGAGCATCCGGCGGAACGTCCTGAGATTGGCTCGCAGTCGTCGTGTGGCCACTCGAGCTTGATGGACCGGTTCCGTCGATCCGGGCTCAACGCGCAATCGCAGCTCGTTCTCGAGGAGCTGTCGGCGCCCGGTCTCGATGAAATGGGAAACGAACGTCCCGGTCGAGCTTCGGCGGTCGGGAGGGCGGCGGTTCGTCCGTGGGCCGCCGAGCGCCTGGTGGAGCTTCGATCCCGCCGACGGCCTCAGCCCCGCCTTCCGCCAGCAGCGCTCGATCTGCACGAGCGCGCGTGCGTCGGCGGGGTCGAGCAGTTCCGCCTCGAACTCGCGGAACGGCGCCGATCCGTTCTCGGTGACCACCTCGACGCGATCGTCGGTCATTTCGACGACCGACGGTCCGCCGTTGCGACCCAGTACCTGGATCCGGCGCCGGGTCCGCAGCTCGGCGACGGGTCCGAGCTCGTCCTGGGACACGATCGAGGCGATCAGGTGGGCCAGGTCGGCCGGAGGATGGTCAGGTGGCCCGTCGGTCGAGATCTCACGACGACTGGTTCCCCGTCCGGCCTTCGCCACGGGCACCTTGAGCGTCCATTCGTGCTCGGAACCGTCCTCGGCGGTCCGATGCCGCAGCGTGATCCCCCAATCGAGCAGAAGGTGTTCGCGACTGTCCCAGTAGGTGGCGTTCAGCACCGTGTCGCAGTCGTCGACGACGTGCAGCCCCTCCGGCGTGGGTGGCCCACCTGCGGCGTCGTCCGCTTCGTACTTCAGCTCGGTCTCGACCTGGCTCATGGTCGTTGGTACCCCGTCGCCACAGTCTCACCCCTCGCCACTCGGTCACGACGAGGAGTCGGTGTTCGACCTCGGCTGGGAGGACGGGTTCGAGACCACCTCCCCTCGCGCCGGGTGCTACCTGATCGTGCCCGACGTCGAGCGGTGGCATGTCACTCTCACGGCGCTCGGACATCCGGTCACGCCGTTGCTCGATGAGCCCTACGGCATCTGGGAGTTCTCCGTGCGAGACGGAACGGGCATCGAGTAGCGATCTCCTCGCCGTCCGAATTCGGCCCCATCGTTCATGCCGACCACGGAATCAGCCGCTCCCGAGCGTCGCCTCGGCTGACTCGAGCCGGAAGACGTGGTTCTCGCCACGCCCGTGTGGGTCTTCCTCCGTCCCGACGCGTGTCGCGCCGAGCTTCTCGACGGCACGCTGCGAACGCACGTTGTCGGAGTGGATTCTGAACACGACTGCATCGACCGCTTCGAAGGCATGCTCGAGCATCAGCCGTTTCAGCTCGCCGTTGTAGACCCCGCCCCAGTGTGATCTCCGCAGGAACGTCCAGCCGATCTCGACCTCGCGTCGTTCGGCGTCGTAGTTCGCGAAGCGGGATGTTCCGACCGCGATGCCATCGCTGCGGTCGATCGCGACGAGAGCGCCCCCGGATGCCATCGCGTCGTCGAACCAATGCTGGAACACGGCGCGCTCCGTTCGATCCTTCGATGGATGCTGCTCCCAGAGCAGCGGATCCGACGCGATCGCGTACAGGTCATCGAAGTCGTCAGGCCGGAGGGGGCGGAGTTCGAGGCGCTCGCCGGCGAGTAGCGGTTGGCGATCAAGGGGCATGGCTGGCTTCGATCGTCAGCCAGGTGCCATGGGCGGGGCGAGGCCCGTTGTCGGAGGCGCGGTCCTGGTGAAGGCTCGGTGCCAGGTCTCCTCGCTGCGCCCATCCAACGAGAGTCGAAACTGATAGCGGCCAGGCTCGATCGACAACGGTCCGAGATTGACCGTGAGTGGGGGCAGGGTCAATGGGCTGCCGACCGCTGCCCCCGGAGCCCGTCCCGCTTCGATCTCGCCGGCGATCTGAAACGGCTGCGGGCCGGC
>DATEEV010000081.1:0-21654 GCA_035281005.1 Microthrixaceae bacterium
CGAGCACCACGCGGTGATCGATCACTGCTCGACCCACACCTCGGCGAAGTAGGTCCAACCCCAGTTCAGGCCGGCACCCTTCCCGCCATCCGGCAACGAGTAGTAGCCGGCCTGGTGCACCTTGTTCGCGGCGCCGATGCCCCACTCCGTGTACCAGTTCCACATGTTGTACTGCTTCTCCGCGAAGAGGCGGGCGACGTCCTGGTAGATCGCGGCGCGCGCGGCCGGATCGAGGGTCGTGCGTCCCTCGTCGAGGAGCTGGTCGAGCTCGGGATCGTTGATCTTGCCGAAATTGACCGGCTGTCCGGTGTGCCACCACACGTACTGCCCGTCGGGGTCCGACCCGGGGTGGTTGCGGAACAGCACCACGTTGAAGTTGCCCGACAGTGCCTGGTTGATCAGGGTCGACTGGTCCTTCTCGTCGACGGTGATCTCGACCCCGACGTCCTTCAGCTGACGCTGGATGTCCTCGGCGAGCGCCTTGGTGTTCGGGTCCGTGGCGTAGGAGAGCTGGAACGTGATGCCCTTGTCCTTGAAGTACTCGGCCGCCGCCTCCGGATCGTATTCGGGGCCCTCGAGCTCCTCGACGTAGCCCGACACCTTCGAGTCGAACGGCTGGTTGGCGATCTCGAACTCGCCGTTGTTGGTGATGTCGTTGAGGGCGTCGCGGTCGATCGCCTTCGCCATCATCTCCCGGATCTCCTGGTTGTCGAACGGAGGCTGGGAGACATTCATCAGGCCATAGCCGACCTCGCGGTGGCCCGGTAGCTCCTTGATGAGGGTGAACTCGTCGGACAACTCCTCGATGTCGTCGAACACCGACTGCTGCGACCACTGCCCGGCGTCGACGGTGCCACCCTCGAGGGCCTGGAACCGGCCCACCCCCGACTCGATCGGCTTGAACACCAGTCGGTCGAGGTAGGGGAGCTTGCGGCCCTCGGCATCGGTGCGCCAGTAGTCGGGGTTCTTGACGGTGATGAGCTCCTGGTTGCGGACCCAGCTCTCGAACTTGAACGGGCCGGTCCCGAGGGGAGACTCCGCACAATCCGGTGAGCGCAGCTGGGCTTCGGCGGCGATCCCCACCCGTCCGCTGGCCAGGTAGATCGGCCACGCCGGCCACGATCGAGCCATGGACACGGTCAGGGTCAGGTCGTCGACCACGTCGACGGAGGTGATGTCGGAGAACACGAACGGGAACAGCAACGGTTGGCGGCCGGTCTCGGCGACCGCCGCGTCCTCACCGCGGTACAGGTCGAGGTTGAGCTTCACCACCGCGGCGGTGAGTGGCGAACCGTCGTGGAACTTCACGTTCGGACGGAGCTTGATCGTGTACTGGGTGAAGTCCGCGTTCGGCGTGACCTCCTCGGCCAGGTACGGCTGCGCCTCGAGGTTCTCATCCGCGATGAGCAGCGGGTCGTAGATCGCGTTGTGCACGTTGATGCCGGCGGCCGAGAACTGCGCTTCGACGGGACACCAGCCGCCCGAGCTCTCGGCCTCGAGCGCGAAGGTCAGCGTGCCCCCGGGCTGGACCTCCGCGGTATCGGCCTCGCCGGGGGCGTTCGTGCTCTCGCCGTCGCCCGCGTCGTCGTCATCGCCTCCGCCGCAGGCGCCGGCGATCAGTGCCAGGCACAGCAGGAGTGTGGTGATGCCCCAAGTGCGTCGTCTACGTGCCACGCGATCCTCGTTTCGTTGCCGGCAGTCGGAACTGCGGCGGGTTCAGCCCCGCAGGTCGTGCGGAATGCCCCGGGTCCGGACGTGTGACGACCGGCACATGGACGGCGCGCACTGTAGTCCGCACGCGCGGCCTACGGATGACGCCCCTCAAGCCTGATTGATTCGTCGCTCCGGCTCAGTTTCGCCCTTCGGGCTTCTTCGCCCTCGCTCCTCATCTCGTTCTTGATGGTCTCGTCGCTCCGGCTCAGTTTCGCCCTTCGGGCTTCTTCGCCTTCGCTCCTCATCTACTGTCGCCGTCTCGTGGACAACGCGGGCCTCATCGCGGTGCTCGGCGGGGTGATCGCCGTCTTCCTCGTTGCGGTGCGGAGATTGCCGGGTCGCCGCCGACCGGGGGCGAGGACCGTCGGGCTCACGATCGACGATGTGGGCGTCGAGCGGACACTTGCCGACGGTCGCACCGAGCGCGCCCGCTGGGGCGCCGTCGTCGAGGTGGAGCTCGTGCTGACACCGGTCCGCACCGCGGACGGCGCTCGAGCGTTCGTCTTGCTCGCCGAGGGCGACGAGGTCGGCTGTCTGGTGCCGCTCGACGTCGGCTGGGATCGGGAGTTGCTCGTCGAGCTCTCCCGATTGCCCGGCTTCGACCTCGCCGACTTCGAGCGGCGACGGACCTCGACGCGCACGTCGCGGCAGGTGATCTGGTCGCGAGGATCGAGCTGAGCGCAGTGCCGCCACGACAGCAGCGATGACAGCAGCGATGACCAGGCTCGCGGGCGCGACATGCCGACGACGCCGGGGCACCCGAGCATGGTTGCCCGAGGGTGCATGCTGAGGCGATGAGCCATCCGGCCCACCCACCCGGTGCTCGGCTCGACGCCTTGACCGCGGAGCTGCGGGACCAGCTCGGGGCCGCGCACGTCGTCGACGACCCCGACGTCGTGGCGAGTGCCTCGCAGGACTGGACGGGCAGGTTCGGCTCCCCGGCCGCGCTCGTCGTGCGGCCGGGCTCCACCGAGGAGGTCGCAGCGGTCCTGGTTGCGTGCGGTCGAGCACGGATCCCGGTGGTTCCCCAGGGCGGGAACACCGGTCTGGTCGGTGGGGGCGTGCCGCGTGGGGGAGAGGTCCTCGTCAGTCTCGGGCGACTCGACGAGTTGAAGGTCGATGACGAGTCGGGTGAGGTCGTCGCAGGGGCAGGGGTGACCCTCGCAGCGGTGCAGCACGGCGCGGCGCGGGCGGGCTGGCGCTACGCGATCGACTTCGGAGCGCGTCAGGTTGCGACCGTCGGGGGGATGGTCGCGACCGACGCTGGTGGAGTCGGCGTGTTCCGCCACGGCTCGACCCGACGCCAGGTGCTCGGTCTCGAGGTCGTCATGGCTGGTGGCGAGGTGGTCTCACACCTCTCCGGTCCGTTGAAGGACGGGGCCGGATTCCGGGTCGCGGACCTGGTCTGTGGGAGCGAAGGGACCTTGGCAGTGGTGACGCGTGCCCGACTCCGGTTGATCCCCGCCCCTTCTCGGCAGGTCGTCGTGTTCGCCGGCTTCGAGCACCTCGACCGGGCCCTCGGCGCCGCCGGCCGCTCCCGGTCCGTCCCGGAGGTGGACGCCATCGAGTTCATCGGTCCCGAGTGTCTCGCCGGGCTGGTGGAGTCGGGATCGAGCGTTCCCGTCGCCGTGTCCGGGTGGGCCCTGCTGGTGAGCGCTGCCGGGGAGCGCGACGTGACCGACGCGCTCGCCGACGCCATGAGCGGCGCGACCGGCGCCGCGGTCGCGGACGACGCCCGGGCCGCGCGTGAGCTGTGGGACCTCCGTGACGCGGTTCCCGAGGTGATCCGGCGGATCGCTCCACCCCTGAAGTTCGACGTCGCGGTGCCGACGGCCCGCCTCGGATCTTTCCTCCACCAGCTTCCGATCGCCGTCGCGTCGATCGATCCCGCAGCGGACGTATGGCGCTTCGGGCATGCCGCTGACGGGAACGTTCACGTCAACGTCACCGGCGCGCGGTCATCGGAGGCCGACCTCGAGCGTGCCGTGTTCGAGCTCGTCCTGGATGCGGGCGGCTCGCTCGCGGCCGAACACGGTGTCGGCATCGCGAAGGCCAAATGGATGCCGCGGGCCCGCACCGAGGTCGAGCTCGAGGCGATGGCGAGGATCAAGACCGCACTCGACCCCGATCGGCTCCTCAACCCAGGTGTGCTCGGTCTGTGAGCCTGCCGCCGCGTTCAGCGGTCGCGTCGCGCCGGTGACCACTGACCACGCAACGCCAGCACGTCGCGGAGGACCTCGGGCCGGTCGGTCATGATTCCGTCGACGCCGAGGTCGAGCAGCCGAGCCATCTCGACCGGGTCGTCGATCGTCCAGACGTGGACCTGGAGCCCCAGTCGGTGCGCGGTGGCGACGAAGCGTTCGGTCACCAACGTCACGCCCTTGCCGGCCGAGACCGGGACCTGCGCGGCGACCTCGGCGAAGCGGGGCCGGCCCAACCGCCGCCCGGCGGCCACGAGCCGTGCGACCCCGCGCGGACCGAGGCTCGTCGCCAGCCGATCGCCGAGGAGTTCGCGTGACCGGGCCACCCGGCGGTCGACGAACGATCCGATGAGCACCCGGTCGATCGCGCCGCAGCGTCGCACGGACGCGGCGAGCGCCTCCACCGCGGCATCGCTCTTCGGCTCGACGTTGACCCTGAGGTCGGGGAAGGCGCCGAGCAGATCCTCGAACAAGGGGATCGGCTCCGCGCCGTCCACCTTCGCGGCGAAGACCTCGCGATCGGGCAGCTCCTCGATGACCCCGATGCGATCGGTGACGCGATCGAGCCGGTCGTCGTGGAACGCGACCAGCGTCCCGTCCGCCGTGACGTGGACGTCGGTCTCGACGTATCGGTAGCCGAGGCGCACGGCACCCTCGAACGCGGGCATCGTGTTCTCGGGCCAGTCGCCGGCACCGCCGCGATGGGCGAAGGCGATCGGGCCGTCGTGATCCAGGAAGGCGACCGCCACGGCCCCGACGCTACGACACCCAGACCCCCCGGCGTTCTGGCGGTCGAACGTTGCGCTCGGCGCACCGTCTGACGCGCTTTGGGCCAGCCCGACCAGCGGTGGGACGCTCTGGGAATGGGAAGCCGGACGTGACCGACGACCGAGCGGTCGCGGGGGAGACACCCGCAGGTGCAACGGTCGCCCAGGGCGCGTCGGGCTGGGGCCTGGCGGCGGTCTGCGTCGGCATCGCCGCGTCGGTCATCCCCGGGTTCCTCCTCGGGAGCCTCTTCGTCACGATGGGGCCCGAGCTCGGCTACGACGAGGCCACCAGCGGGATGCTCGTCGCGGCCTTCTTCTCGGCCAGCGCCTTCCTCTCCGCACCCCTCGGCCGATGGGTCGATCGGCGCGGGCCCGCCGTGTGCCTGCGTCTCGCGCTGGCGTGCTCGGCCGCACTCCAGTTCGCCATCGCGGGACTCGGGCGCTCCGTTGCGTCGATCGCCGCGCTCGCGCTCGCGGCCGGCGCGGCGAACTCGCTCAATCAGCTCGCCGCCAACGTGTGGATCGCGAGGTTCGTCCCGGCCCGCCGGCAGGGGATCGCGTTCGCCGCGAAGCAGTCGTCGATGCCGGCCGCCGCCCTTGTCGCCGGCTTCTCGTTGCCGGTCCTCGTCGAGCGGTTCGGCTGGGAGTCGGCCTTCGTCACCGGAGCCGGACTGGCGATCCTCGCCCTCGTGCTCCTCGGTGGCCTCGCCGACGAACGGCACGGGTTCGCTTCGTCCGCGGTGGAGCATCCATCATCGGATCGGCCGGAGCGGGTCGCGCTGGGCGCCCTGGCGGTCGCGGCGGCCCTCTCCGCCGCCGCGGCGGTGACGCTCGGCAGCTTCTATGTGAACTCGGCGGTGGACGTGGGGTTCTCTCCCGGGACGGCCGGCACGCTGCTGGCCGTGGGGTCGGCGATCTCGATCGCGTCGCGCCTCATCGCCGGCGGGCTCGCCGACCGGCGCGACGGGACATTGCTCGGCATCGTCGCGGGGATGCTCGCGCTCGGTGCCGTCTCGTACTTGATGCTCGCCGGCCGCCAGCCCTGGACACACGTGCTCGCCCTGCCGTTGGCGTTCGGTGCCGGCTGGGCGTGGCCGGGCGTCTTCAACCTGTCCGTGGTGCGGGCCCATCAGGACCGTCCGGGCCGCGCCACCGGCATCACCCAGTCGGGCACCTATGTCGGCGCGTCAGTCGGACCGTTGCTCTTCGGGGTGATCGCCGAGGAATGGTCCTACTCAGCGGGTTGGGTGGTGGCGGCGGTCGTCGCCGCCGGAGCGGCCGCGGCGGTCATGGTGGCGCGGGCGTTCCTGGAGCGTCGAGTGCCTGGATAGCGTGCCCAGGTGGAACGCGATCTCGACGGCGACCCGACCGACCGGTTCGCGGCGCTCGTCGCCCGGGGCGGTGAGCCGCTCGATCGGCTCGCGCTTGCCATCGCCGCCCACGCCCACCGCGACCTCGATGAGGACGCGGAACTGGCCCGGATCGACGAGCTCGCAGGCTCGGTTCCGGACGAGGCGGCGACGCTCTGTGCCGCCCTGTTCGGCCCCGGTCGGTTCGAAGGCGATCGGAGCACCTACTACGACCCCGACAATTCGATGCTCGATCGCGTGCTCGACCGCCGGCGAGGGATCCCGATCACCCTGTCGGTCCTCGCCATCGAAGTAGGCCGACGGGTTGGGGCCCCTCTGGTCGGGATCGGTATGCCGGGTCACTTCTTGGTGCGCGAACGAGGCGACGCCACGGCCTACTACGACCCGTTCGCGGGTGGGGTGCCGTTGGACCTGCGCGGCTGCGAGGAGCGGTTCGCACAGCTCCACCCGGCCGGCGCGTTCACCGAAGCGATGCTGACACCGGTCGGCCCGCTCCAGATCGCCTCCCGAATGCTGGCGAACCTGAGCCATGCCTACCTGGGAGAGACCGACGTCGCCAACCTCGTCTGGGTCCTTCGCCTCCGATCGATGCTGCCGGACGCGACCGTCGAGATGCGACGACAGCTCGCCGGAGTCCTCGCGAGCTCGGGCCGCTTCTGGGAGGCCGCCGAGGAGTACGACCTGCTCGCCCAGTACCAACCCGATCGGGCCGACCACCACCGCGGCACCGCGGATCGTCTCCGCGCCCGCCTCAACTGATCCTCATGGTCGAGCTTCCTCCGTTCAGGCGCGGTCGCTGGCGCTCCCTGCTTCACTGCGGAACCTCAACTGAGCGGACGAGGAAGGTGGAGGATGATCGACCGTGATTTGAAGCGCTCCCTCGGTCAGATGATGAAGGGGGTACAGGTCGTCGGCGCGACCGACGGCAACGTGTCGCGCCTGTACTGCTCCCACTGGGTCTGCCAGGTGAGCTTCGACGAGCCGATCGTGATGGCGTCGATGTCACCGAAGCACGACACCTATCCGATCCTGCGGGCCGCGCCGGCGTTCTCGGTGTCGATCCTTGCCGCCGACCAGGTCGCCCAGGGTCAGTACTTCTCGTATCCGGGGCGGAAGTTCCAGTACCTCGCGGACGAGTACGTGACCGAGTGGGACGGCCTCCCGGTCGTGACCGGGTCGATCGCGTGGCTCCGATGCGAGCCGTTCGCAGTGCAGGAGTCCGTGGGCGGCAGGGCGCTGGACCATCACTTGGTGTTCGCGGAGATCACTGCGGCGTGCGAGGGCCGCCTCGGTGAGCCGCCGCTGCTGTACTCCGCGCGCCTCGGATGGCGCGCCACCGGCGACAAGGCCCGCGAGCCCGGGGTTTCGATCCGTGATCAGCTCCTCGCGCGGCTGGGCGAGGACGCCGCGTCGGACCCGGACGATTAAGTCGTGGCTGCGGTGGGAAGAACTTGACCGAGTCGTCAAGTTCGCCGCGGCGTCGGTAGCGTGGGCCATCCGAGGCCACCAAGGGGGACAGCAGATGGCACTGATCGAGGAGACCGTCGTCGAGCCTGACGAGGCTCGAGTCGAGGCGCTGGTCGACCAGCTCCTCGCCGACTGCCCACCGGACACCACCCCGGAGCGGGACTTCCTCGGACGTCAGTTCGATCTCGGGCTGGCGTGGATCCAGTTCCCGGAGGGTCACGGCGGTCTCGGGCTCTCCCCGAAGCTCAATCGCACCGTGCTCCAGCGAATCGCGCGCGCCGGCGGTCCCATCGGGGGATCGAGGAACCCCATCGGATACGGCATGTGCGGCCCGGCGGTCGAGGTGCACGGGACCGATGAGCAGCGGGCGCTGCTCCGGCCGCTGTTCACCAACGAGCACATCTGGTGCCAGCTCTTCAGCGAGCCCGGGGCCGGCTCGGACGTGGCCTCGCTCGCGATGCGGGCCGAACGCGACGGTGACGAATGGATCATCAACGGCCAGAAGGTGTGGACGACGCTCGCCCACTTCGCGCGGTACGGGTTGCTGATCGCCCGCTCCGATCCGGACCAGCCCAAGCATCGCGGGATCACGGCCTTCATCGTCGACATGGAGGCGCCGGGGGTCGAGGTCAAGCCGCTGCGTCAGATGACCGGTGAGGCCGAGTTCAACGAGGTCTTCTTCACCGACGTCCGCATCCCCGACTCGATGCGCCTCGACGAGCCCGGCCGAGGCTGGGGCGTGTCGATCACCACACTGATGAACGAGCGTGTCTCGATCGGCGGCGGCACGCCGCCGCGCAACTCGGGACCGATCGGCCAGCTCCTCGACGTGTACGCGTCGACCGGACCGCACGACGCCGCGGTGCGCGACGAGATGGCGACGCTCTGGGTCGAGGCCGAGGTCAACCGCCTCACCAACATGCGCGCCGCGTCGACGCGCAAGTCCGGCACCCCCGGGCCCGAGGGCTCGGTGGGCAAGCTCGCCATGGCCGAGCTGAACAAGCGGATCTACAGCTTCGCGGTCGACCTGATGGGCGCGGACGGGATGCTCTACACCTCGTTCGCGATGCACCAGCCGAAGACGGCGTTGTTCACCGACGACATGCACAAGAACTTCCTGCGCGCTCGAGCGAACTCGATCGAGGGCGGCACGTCGGAAGTGCTGCGCAACATCCTCGGCGAGCGCGTGCTCGGCCTGCCCGGCGACGTGCGGGTCGACAAAGAGCTTCCCTGGTCGCAGGTGCCGCGCAGCTGAGCCGCGTCTCGTCGGCGTCGAACGCGCCGCGCGGAGCCGACCGAACCCTCACGTCCGAGCGACGCCGGCCGATCACGTGGTTCCTGAGGACCACGACGCGTCAGTAGGCTGGCGCCCGTGGCCCGCCGCACGAAGATCATCGCCACCATCGGTCCTGCCTCGCACGACCCGCGGACGCTGAGGGCGATGATCGACGCGGGCATGGACGTCGCCCGCATCGGCCTCGCGCACGGGTCACTCGCCGATGCGATCGAGCGCTACCGACTGATCCGTCGGGTCGCGGAAGAATCCGGGCGCACGGTCGGGATCCTGGCCGACCTCCCCGGGCCCAAGGTGCGACTCGGCGCGTTCGCCGACGGTGGGGTCGAGCTGGTCGAAGGCTCCACTGTGCAGCTCCGACCGGGATCGGAGTCCTCCACCTCGAGCGCACTCGGAGTCGACTACGAGCATCTGTTGACCGACGTTCATGCGGGTGACCGCCTGGCGATCGGTGACGGCACGGTGAAGTTGCGCGTCGTGTCGATCGACGGCGACTCGGCCAAGGCGGAGGTGACCGACGGGGGACCCGTGCAGGGCCGGCCCGGCCTCCACGTCCCGAGCGACCGGCTCCGCATGGCCACGCCCACCGCCGAAGACCTGTACATGCTCGACGCATTCGTCGAGGAGGGCGTCGACATGGTGGCGATCTCATTCGTGCGGTCAGCGCACGACATCCGCCGCGTCGGGACCGAGCCCCACCCCCGTGGCCCGATGATCATCGCCAAGATCGAGACGCGCGCCGCGGTCGAGAACCTCGAGAACATCATCGACGCGTCGGGCGCGGTGATGGTGGCCCGCGGCGATCTCGGCATCGAGCTCGGCATCGAGGACATCCCGCACCTGCAGAAGCGGATCATCCGCGAGTGCATCGCCCTTGGTCGTCCGGTGATCACGGCGACCCAGATGCTGGAATCGATGATCGGCGCGTCCTCGCCGACGCGCGCCGAGGTCTCCGACGTCGCGAACGCGATCTTCGACGGGTCGAGCGCCGTGATGCTGTCGGCAGAGACGGCGATCGGCCGTGATCCAGTGAACGCCGTCGCCACGATGAGTCGAATCTCCGAACGCGCGGATGCCGAGTTCGACTACGACGGATGGGCGCTCAAACTGCGCCAGCTCCGCGGTACCGCGATGGGTGACGGTGCCGCCCGAGTGACCGACGCCATGACCGGCGCCGCCTGGAGGGCGGCGACCGAGATCGGCGCAGCGGCCATCATCTGCATCTCCGACTCTGGGTTCACCGTGCGCTCGATCGCCCGGTTCCGTCCGACGATGCCGATCGTCGGGTTCAGCCCCAACGATCGGACGGTCCGCCAGCTGACCCTGTCATGGGGGACCACGCCACTGCAGGCCCCGGCCAGCGTCGACTCGCTGGAGATGATCGAGGTACTCGTCGTCGCCGCTCGCCAACAGGGCTATGTGCGTTCGGGCGAGGTCGTCGCGGTGCTGGCCGGCGCTGGCGCCGCGCCCCACAGCAGATCCACCGACCTGCTCCGCCTCCTCCGCGTGCCCTGAGTGGCTCGCGCCGCCACCTTCGAGGTCGACGGGCTCGCGGTCACGCGGTTCGCGCCCGATGTCGCCGCAGTGGCGCCCGACGCCGCCGCACAGTCGACCGTCACCACCGAAGCCGGCCGGACGGTGGTCATCGTCCACGGGACGATGGACCGATCGTCGGGATTCCGTCGCACCGCGCGGGCCCTGCCCGAGCTCGACGTCGTGCTGTACGACCGGCGCGGGTACGCCGGATCCTCCGACGCCGGCCTGTCCGTCACGATCGCAGACCAGGTCGACGACCTCGCCGCGGTGATCGAGGCCGTCGCCGATCGCAGCGTCGGCCCCGTCGTCGCGATCGGTCACAGCCTGGGTGCGCTGATCTGCCTCCATCTCGGCCTGGCCCGACCTGATCTGGTCTCGGCTGTGGGTGCGTGGGAGCCGCCGGTGCCATGGTTCGACTGGTACGCGGGGTCGGTGGGTGAGAAGGCGCGCGCGCTCGCCGCGACCGAGGACCCGGGCGAGGCGGCCGAGCTCTTCATGAGGTCGATGATCACGGATCGGTTGTGGGACCGGATGCCGTCGGCGATGAAGGCCGAGCGGCGGGCCGAGGGGCCGGCGCTGCTCGCCGACCTCGAGCTCGCGCGGCAGGCCGATGCCGAGGTCGAGTTCGCCGCCATGACGGTGCCGGTGGTGGCGGGCAACGGCTCGCTCAGCGCCGAGCGGTTTCGTCGGAGCGCCGCGGTGGTGATGGCCGAGGTGCCAGACGGGCTCCTCGTCGAGGTCGCCGAGGCCGAGCACGGCGTGCACCTCAGTCACCCGGCCGAGTTCGCGGCCTTCGTGCGCGCGACGGTCGCATGCGGGCCGCACCGGTAACCTCGATCTCGTGCCGTCGCTGCGAAACCGCCGCCGGCCCAAGGTGGCCTTCGTGCTCTCCGGCGGCGGCAACCTCGGACCGATCCAGGTGGGGATGCTGCGCGCGCTCACCGAGCGCGAGATCGTTCCCGACATCGTCCTCGGCTGCTCCGTGGGGGCACTGAACGGAGCGTGCTACTCATCCCAGCCCGACATGGCGGGCATCCGTCGTCTCGAGGCCGGCTGGCGTGCCATCACCGCGCCCGATCTGATGCCCTCGTCCCGGATCCCCGGAGCGTTGCAGCTCATCCGACGAGGGGAGTCGCTGCACTCGAACGAGGCCCTGCGCCGAACCGTCGAGTCGTTCCTCGGCGAGCGGGAGCGGTTCGACCAGCTGGAGCTCCCGTACCAGTGCGTCGCCACCGAGGTCGATGGTGCGGTCGAGCGGTGGTTCACCGAGGGGTCGCTGGTCGAGCCGATCCTCGCCTCGGCCGCGTTGCCCGCGGTCTACCCGATGGTCACCATCGAAGGCCGTCGGTACCTCGACGGAGGTGTCGTGAACAACGTGCCGGTAGCGCGGGCGGTCGAGCTGGGCGCGAAGCGGATCTACGTGTTGCACGTGGGGCTCCACGGTCGGCCCCAGGCCGAGGTGCGGCGCCCGATCGATGCGGCGTTGCAGGCGTACTGGATCGCGCGCAACAGCCGGCTCGCCAGGGATCTCGCCCAACTGCCCCGGTCGGTCGAGGCGATCGTGTTGCCGCCGGGCGATCGACCTGAGCTGCGCTACGACGACTTCGGTCAGACCCCCGCCCTCATGGCGCAGGGCTATGCGGGTGCGTCGGAGTACCTCGATCGCCTCGCCGAGGCGGAGGCCGCCGAGCCAGGCCTGGCCGATCGGGTGCGCAGGGAGATGTTCCGCTCCGCCGACTGGCGTCGCGTGCTCGAGCGGCGCCGGCAGGCGGCCGAGCGGGAACGGGTCGCGTCGGATGGCGATTTCGATGTGCCGACCGACGACCTCGCCGGGGACGGATCCGGCGGCGACGGTGCGGATGGCTCCGGCGCGCGCCGCGGCGACCGTGCGGGCGTGACGGGCGGCTCGTCGGCCGGATCGGGATCGTCCGCGCCGTAGTGTTCGGTCCGTGACCGACCTACCCGTCAACCTGTCCTCTTCCGGACCTCCAGAGACCGTCCTCGATCCGGAGCCTGAGGCACTCAGAGCCGCACTCGACGACGCGGCGGCGTCTCCCGATCCCCGCGCCGCGACCGCGGAGGTGGCGGCCGCCAACCCCCGGTCCCTCCTCGCCTGGGCGGCCATGGGAGCGCACGGTCGCGACGACATCGAGCGGTACGCGTACTTCCGGGTCGGCTACCACCGCGGCCTCGACCGGCTCCGCCAGTCGGGCTGGAGGGGGACCGGCTACGTCCGGTTCGAGCACGAGCCCAACCGGGGCTTCCTTCGTGCGCTGGAGGGATTGAGGGCCGCGGCGGAGGCGATCGGGGAGGACGACGAGGCCGAGCGGTGCGCGACCTTCCTCCGGCAGCTCGATCCCGCATGGCCACCGCCGGGCTCGGCCGGCACGGCGGGAACACCCGGATGAGCGACGCCCGGCCGCGTCGGACGGTCTTCCCGGCCGAGGGCACGCCGGCCGACGAGTTGTTCGCCGAGCTGATCGAGCTGCGCGCCGGCGACCTCGACTGGCGGGGTGGGCGAGCGTTCAGCCTGGTGTACGACGTCGACGACGCGGAGCTCGAGCGCGTGCTCGAGCGGGTGGGGCTCATGTTCCTCCACGAGAACGCCCTCAACCCGTTCCGCTACCGCACCCTTCTGAGGATGGAGACCGAGATCCTCGCGATGGCGTGCGACCTGTTCGACGCAGGCTGTGGAGCGCTGTCGTCCGGCGGCACCGAGAGCATCTTCCTCGCGACCCAGACGGCTCGGGACCACGCTCGCGGGCGGGGGATCGACCGGCCCACATTGATCTGCACCGACACGGCCCACCCCGCGTTCGCGAAGGCCTGCCACTACCTCGACGTCGAGATGGTGCGCCTTCCGCACGGTGAGGACGGGCGCGCCGTGCCCGATCGGTACGCGGCGGCGATCGATGATCGCACGGCGCTCGTCGTGGTCTCAGCGCCGTGTTACCCGTTCGGCGTGATCGACCCGGTCGCGCCGATCGCGGGCCTCGCGGCCGATGCGGGCACCTTGTGCCACGTCGACGCCTGCCTGGGAGGATGGCTGCTGCCGTGGTGGGAGCGTCTGGGACGTTCGGTGCCGGCCTGGAACTTCTCGGTTCCCGGAGTGACGTCGCTGTCGGCCGACGTGCACAAGTACGGCTACACCTTCAAGGGTGCGTCGCTGGTCATGTACCGCGATCGCGACCTGCTGGAGCAGCAGATCTTCATGTACTCCGACTGGCCCGGCGGCTTGTACGCATCGTCGAGCGCGGCGGGCACCCGCCCCGGGGCGCCGATCGCCGGAGCCTGGGCGGCGATGACCCACCTGGGCGCCGAGGGGTACCTACGGCTCACGGCGCGGGTCCTCGACGCGACGACGCGGTTCCGATCGGGCATCGACGAGATCGAGGGGCTGAAGGTGACGGGCGAGCCGGACCTGTCGATCTTCGAGTTCGGACCGGATCCCGCCAGTTCGGTCGAGGCTGATCTCGACGGGGTGTGTGACGTGATGGACGACCGGGGGTGGAACCTCGACCGTCAGCAGGGCGGCCTGCATCTCATGGTCTCACCAGGTCATGACCGCGTGGTCGACGACTTCTGCACCGACCTGGCCGAGGCGGTGGCCGATCACGGTGCGCCACGCGGCACGGCGCACACCTACGGGGGAACCGTGACGTGACGGCGTTCCCGCTCGGCGCGGTGCTCGTCGGTGGGGCGAGCCGGCGGATGGGTCGGGACAAGGCGACGTTGCGACTGGCCGACGGCGACCCGCTCGGCGGGCGGGCGATCGAGGCCCTCCGGCCCCACGTGCGCGAGGTGGTGCTCGTGGGCGCCAGCCCGACCCAGGCAGACGCGCTGGGCGAGCGCACCGTCGCTGACCGTGCCGGGCCCGAGGGCCCGATGGCTGGCGTGAGCGCCGCCCTCGATGTCGCGATCGGCATGGGCGCGGACCGCGTCGTCGTACTGCCCTGCGACCTGCCCCGTATCGGGCCCGACGACGTGGCGGCGCTGCTGGCCGGCGCGGCGTCGCTCGAGGCCGACGTGGTCGTCGTCGAGCGTGACGGTCGCGAGCAGTGGCCGTGTGGGGTCTGGTCGAGCCGGATCGTGGGGTCGGTCGAACAGCGCCGTGGCCAGGGCGCGTCGTCGTTCGCCGCCGTCCTGGAGGGGATCGCGGTGGCGCGCCTGCCTCTCGGAGCGGGATTCGACGACGCGGACGACCCCTGGGAACTCGATTCCTCGGGATAACCTGAGAGGACGTGGGGCCACCGCTGTGCGTCGGCCCCGAGACGAGGACCCATGGACATCGCTGAGATCGACGTCGACGAGTTGGCGCGCCGTAGAGAGCTGGGCAGCGTGGTCATCGACGTCCGGCAGCCCGATGAGTACGAGGAGGCCAGAGTCCCTGGCGCCGTGCTCGTGCCACTTGCGGAGCTCCCGGATCGGCTCGGCGAGCTGCCTGCCGGCGAGCCGCTCCTCATCATCTGCAAGTCGGGAGCTCGGAGCCGACTGGCGTGCGAGTTCCTCGCTCAGGCAGGGGTCGAGGCCACCAACATCGCCGGAGGGACGGTCGCGTGGATCGAGTCCGGCAGAGAGGTGGACAGCGGGTTTGTCGGTGGCTGACGAGGCTGCGAGCGCCGAGCTCATCGAGGACGCCGCGGGGCTCGAGCGCCTCGTCGAACGCATCGGCGAAGAGCCCGTCTACGCGATGGACACCGAGTTCCATCGCGAGCGCACCTACTTCGCGCAGCTCGCGCTCGTGCAGATCGGCTGGGACGGCCACGTGGCGCTCGTCGACCCGCTCGAGGTCGACCTCGAGCCACTTGCGGAGCTGTTCGCGCGCCCATCCGTCGCGGTCATGCACGCGGCACGCCAGGACATCGAGGTCCTCGAGCGATCCTGTGGCCGTGTCCCCGAGTGCATCGTCGACACCCAGCTCGCCGCCGGGTTCCTCGGCTACACCGCCCCGTCGCTCTCGGCACTCGTCGAGCGCGAGCTCGGCGTTCGGCTCCCCAAGGCCGATCGGCTGACCGACTGGCTGCGACGACCGCTCAGCGACGCGCAGCTCACCTACGCCGCGTCGGACGTCGCCCACCTCGTGCAGGTGTACCACCGACTCGATGAGCGGTTGCGGGAACGCAATCGCCTCGCCTGGCTCGACGAGGCGATGACCGAGCTGCTCGACGAACCACGCGGCGCACGCGAACCGACCGAGGCGTGGAGGCGGATCAAAGAGGTGCGCCACCTCCGTGGCCGAGACCTCGCCGTCGCCAAGGCGGTTGCGGCATGGCGGGAGGAGCGCGCCATCGAGCTCGATGTCACCCCTCGCTTCGTGCTGTCGGACCTCGGTGTCGTGGGCGTCGCGGCGTCCAAGCCCGGCACGATCGAAGAGCTCCGCCAGATTCGGGGGGTTGACGGTCGTGCCCTGCGGTCGGGGTCCGCACAGGACCTGGTCGACCTGGTGGCCCGGGCGGTCGCGAACCCTCCTCGGTCACAGCCCGGGCCCGGTCATCCGGAGCTGCCGGCGGAGCTCCGACCCGCAGTGCCACTCGTGTCGGCGTGGGTGTCCCAACTCGCCCGGGATCTCGAGATCGAGCTGGCCCTGCTCGCGACGCGAGCCGACCTCGAGGACCTGCTCCGCGGTGACCCGAACGCGCGCCTGGCCACCGGATGGCGGGCCGAGCTCGTCGGTGAGCCCGTCCGGCGATTGGTCGACGGCGAGGTCGCGCTGGCCTTCGATCGGGCGGGCGGGCTCGTCCTCGAGCCACGATCCGGGGCGTCGGGCCGCAGCGGCGCCTCGTTTGGTGGGTCGACGAGGGGCGGCGGTAGCATCGATAGCTCACCTACGCCTCAGGCCCCTGGAGCTGAAACGTGAAAAAGGGTCGCCACCGTCGCTTCGAAGAAGCCCGCGCACTCAAGCGCGGACCCGACGTGGACATCGAATCGATCCTCGACGAGTCCGAGGACGACGACGAGGACACCTCCGTCAGCGGTCGGGCCGGGTGGTACGAGGAAGAGGACGAGGACTGAGCCCTTCGAGGACGCCGGTCCTGTGATCAGGGCTCCTCAGGACCTCGAGAGTGCCAGCACTCAGGGTCGTTTTCGCCTGGCGGGATGGGGAAGGATCTGGCCCTTCGGGCGGCTGGTCACGTGGTCGACGAACCAGTCGTAGCGACGCTCACCGACGAGATGGACGATCTCGTTGCGCATCTCCTCGTAGACGGGGCGTTTACCGACGAACGCCTCGGGGGACTCGGTGCACCACCAGTGGAATTCGAGGCCGCCCTCACCCCAGTCGCGCCGCTGCCACTCGCGCAGCGTGTGGGTGTCGCGGCCGTTCTCGTCCTCCGCGTGCACGAGGCGGAGCGGAACCTGCCAGCACACCTCGGGCTTCCAGTCCACGAAATGCTCGCCCGCCTCGATCGCCGCACGATGCAGCGCACACCCGGCGCCGCCCTCGAAGCCCGGACGGTTGAGGAAGATGCACGCGTCGTCGACCACCTTGGTGACCCATGCGCCGCCGTCATCCTTCTCGAGGGGGCCACCGAGCCGCTTGGCCTCCTTGCGGTGCTGCCATTGATGGTCGTCGAGTCGCTTCGCCGCGGCGCGGACGCGCATGCGATCGTCCTTGTCCGCGAAGTGCGCGCCGTAGCTGCAGCACCCCTGTTCGAGCTCGGTCGCGTCCTCGGTGAGCACGCCCTTGCAACCCCTTCCGTAGATGCAGGTGTAGGAACTGCACAGGAAGGTGGCGTCGAACATCCACACCGAGCCGTCGTCCTCCTCGAACGAGACCCAATCACGGGGGGCGGGGGGTGACTTCACCTCTGGCGACGCTACACCCGTCGTCGATCGCTCCCGACCCCGCACCGAGCGTTCGTAGACTCGCCCGATGGCTCGAGAGCCGACGCACACCGCACGCGCCTCGGACGATCGCCGACTGGTCGCGGAGCTCCGCGGCGCGATCGGCGCCGACGCGGTGTCGGTCGACCCGACCGCGCGGCGGTTGCATCGTCGTGACGCCTCGACCTTCCAGGGCGTGACGCCCGTGGCGGTGTGCTTCCCCCGAGCGGCCGAGCAGGTCGCGGCGATCATCCGCACCTGCTGCCGCCACGACCGGCCCTTCGTCACGCGGGGATCGGGCACCGGCCTGGCCGGTGGGGCCGTGCCGCTCGCCGATGCGGTCGTGATCGTGACGACCCGGATGAACCGGATCCTCGAGATCGACGTCGGTGATCGCATCGCCTGGGTGGAACCGGGCGTGCTCAACCTCGACCTGGCGCGCGCGCTCGAGCCGTTCGGGCTCCAGTTCGCGCCCGATCCCTCGAGCCAGGCGGCGTGCTCGATCGGCGGCAACGTCGCCAACAACAGCGGCGGGCCACACTGCCTGGCCGCCGGGGTCACGTCTGCCCACATCATGGCGGTGGAGGTCGTGCTCCCCGACGGTGACACCGTCCTGCTGGGCGGCATCGATCCCGAGCCCGACGGCCTCGACCTGCGCGGCGCCTTCGTCGGCAGCGAGGGGACGATGGGGGTCGCGACGCGCATCGCCGTCCGGCTGACGCCGCTGCCGCCGGCGGTGCGAACGCTGCTCGCCGTCTTCGACGACCTCGACGCCGCGGCCGCCGCCGTCACGTCGATCATCGCCGCGGGAGTGGTGCCTGCCGCGCTCGAGATGATCGACGGGCCACTCGCCGCCGCGGTCGAGGACTACGTCGGCGCCGGCCTCCCCCGCGATGCCGCCGCGGTGCTGTTGGTGGAGCTCGACGGCGACGACGCGGGCCTCGACGCCCTGGCCGGGCGGGTCAGGAGCTTGATCGATGCCCACGCCGCGCGTGAGGTGCGAATCGCGGTGGACGACGATGAGCGGGCGCTGTGGTGGAAGGCGCGCAAGTCGGCCTTCGGCGCGATCGCGCGCATCGCCCCGGACTACTACCTGCACGACACGGTGGTGCCGCGCCGGGCGCTGGTCGGCGTGCTGCGCCGCGTGCGCGAGATCGTCGAGGCACACGACCTGCGCGTCTACAACGTCTTCCACGCCGGCGACGGCAACCTGCACCCGCTCGTCGTCTTCGACGCCCGTGAGCCGGGTGTGATGGAAAGAGTTCGCTCGGCCGGGGCGGACATCGTCGCGGCCTCGCTCGACGCCGGTGGTGTGCTGTCGGGCGAGCACGGGATCGGGATCGAGAAGCGCGACCACATGTCCTCGCAGTTCTCCGACGACGACCTACGGGCGCAGGCCTGGCTCCGCGAGGCGTTCGACCCCGAGGGGCGGTCGAACCCGCACAAGATCCTCCCGGTCGGCGTCGGGTGCGCAGAGATCGCCTCGGTTCCCGACGGCGTCTGGGTATGAGCGCGGCGGCGGCGCTCGAGGGCTTCGCGGCGGAGGTGGGGACCGATGGAGCGGTCCGCGTCGTCGGGGGGCGCACGCAGTGGGACGTCGGGGGCCCACCCTCGGGCGAGGCTCGCGAGCTGGAGGCGCCGACCGGCGTGGTCGACATCGCGCCCGACGAGATGACCGTACGGGTCCGGGCGGGCACGCCCCTCGCCACGCTCGAGGCCGAGCTCCGAGAGGTCGGCCAACGCGTCGCCCTGCACGGCGATCTCGGCGCCACGGTCGGCGGGGTGCTCGCGGTGGGCCGAAGTGGCGTCCGGCGCCTCGGTGACGGTCCGGTTCGTGACGCGCTGCTCGAAGCCAGGGTCGTGACGGCCGAGGGCCGGCTGGTGACTGCCGGTGGTCCGACCGTGAAGAACGTCAGCGGCTTCGACCTGCCCCGACTCCTCGTCGGCTCTCTGGGCACGCTCGCCCTGATCGCCGAGGTGATCCTGCGGACGCGGCCGATCCCGGTCGCGACGGTGTGGCGCAGCGGCGAGATCGACCCCTTCGTGCTGCTCGACTCGATGTACCGGCCGACGTCGGTCCTCTGGGACGGCCGGACCACCTGGGCGTGCCTCGAGGGTGAGGACGACGACGTCGCCGAGCAGATCCTGGTCGCCGCGTCGCTCGGGTTGCATCGCGACTCCGCCGGGCCTCCGCCGCTTCCAGCGGGGCGCCGATCGGTCGCGCCGTCACGATTGCGCGAGCTGGCTCGTCCCAGCCCTCCCGTTCTGGCAGTCAAACCGGGCGCGTCGCGTCCCGGAACGACTGCCAGAACGGAGTGGGGCGCGGCGGCCCGGCACCTGGGGGACTTCGTGGCCGAGGTCGGCGTGGGCATCGTCCACGGCAACCTCGGTGACGAGACCGCGCCCGCCCACGACCCACCGGCCGAGCCGCTGCGACGCCTCCACGACCGGCTCAAGGCCTCGTTCGATCCGAGCGGGCGGCTCAACCCGGGTCGTTCCCCGCTGCGGGCCCGGTGATGACGCTCGGCCTCGATCCCGACGAGCTCGCATCCTGCGTGCAGTGCGGCCTGTGCCTGCCGCACTGTCCGACGTGGCGTGTCACCGGTGAGGAGTCCCGGTCGCCCCGGGGGCGGATCGCGCTGATGCGAGACCTCGAGTGCGGCGAAGCCGAGATCGACGCATCGGCGACCGAGGCACTCGAGAGCTGCGTCCAGTGCCGGGGCTGCGAGCCGGCGTGTCCGTCGGGCGTGCCGTTCGGCCACCTGATGGAGACCACCCGCGCCGAGCTCTCGGGCCGGGGACCCCGATGGCGGGCCTGGCCGTACCGGGTGCTGGGGTCCCGCCGGCTCGTCGGGGCCGGCGTCGCGCTGGCAGCGGTCGCGCAACGGGTGGGCATCGCCCCGCGTCGCGCCGTGATGCCACGGCTGCCGCTCCGGCGCGGGCGACTCGATCTCCGCAGGTCGGCGCCCTCGACGCGGCGCCGCGTCGTGCTGGTCACCGGCTGCGTCATGGATGCCGCCCAACGGCCGGTCCACCAGGCGACGGTCGACGTGTTGCGGGCACTGGGCCACCGGGTCGTCCTGCCCGCGCGACACGAAGGATGTTGCGGCGCGCTCGCCGCTCACGCCGGTCATGCCGAGGTCGCACGCGCGCAAGGCGAACGGCTCGTCGGCATGCTCGATGGCGACGACGCACCACTGGTCGTGGACTCTGCGGGTTGTGGAGCGCACCTTCGTCTCCTCGGAGAGCGGCTCGGTACGCCACGGGCGATCGGCGTGTCGGCCCGGGTCGTCGACGTGCACGAACTGGTCGCTCCCCACCGCGACGAGCTTGCGGCGATGACGGTCGACATCGGTCGTGTCGCCGTGCAGGATCCCTGCCACCTGCGCCACGTGCAGCGTGCGCATCTCGCCGTGCACGAGGTGCTGTCGAGCTGCGCGACCGTGGTGCCCCTCGACGACGACGGTCTGTGCTGTGGAGCGGGCGGAGCGTTCTCGTTGCTGCGACCCGACGACGCCGTAGCGATTCGTGCCCGGAAGGTCGCGGCGATCGCGCGCGCGGGTGCGTCGGTCGTGGCCAGCGCGAACCCGGGATGCCAGCTCCTGCTCGGAGCCGCCGGCCTCGACGTGCGTCACCCCATGGAGATCGTCGCCGGCGCGCTCCGAGTCAACACAGAGAGGTGAACGGTGGCAGGTGAATTCGACGACGTCAGGTCCCGCCTGGAGATCATCAGCGAGGAGCTGGCCGACCTCGCGATGGTGCGGCTCCGGGAGTCCATCGACGCGGGCGGCACCGAGTTGCCGATCGACGAGAAGCGCCTGACGCGGGCGCGTCGCGCGGTCGACAAGGCCGTCGCGCTGCTCGGGGAGCCCGACGACCCGGTCTGAAGTCCGGTCGCAGCGCGCTCGAAACGTGCGCTCGGACCAGACTTCGGCGTGGCGCGATCAGTCGCCGAAGTCGGCCAGGCGCAGCACGAGCGAGTGCAGCCGCGCGAAGTGTCGGTTGTCGAAGTCCATGACCAGCCGGGGCAACTCGACGTTGTCGTCGTCGTCGAGCTCGGCCGGTGTGACGTCACTGCGCTCGATCGTCCCGTTGATCACGATGTCCGCGAACTCCTCGTTGAGCCGCGCCAGATCGGCATCGCTGATCGCGCGGGCCAGGCGGATGACGAGGCGGCCCGAGACCCAGCGCATCGAGTGGTAGGTGCGGTAGAAGCGGGCGATGTAGTCGGCCGCGTCCTCGACCGAGGAGGTGCGGTGCACGAGATCGAGGTCCGCGGGTGACACGAGGCCCCCGGCGAGGAGCTCGTCGGCGACGAACGCCGCCCACACGTCCCAGTAGGTCTCGTCGGGTGGGTCGATCAACACGACCGGAGCGGGGGTCTCCTTGCCGGTCTGGATCAGGGTCAACAGCTCGAAGGTCTCGTCCATCGTGCCGAACCCTCCGGGACAGACCACGTAGGCCGAGGACTCCTTCATGAAGGT